>JBDSNZ010000156.1:0-26422 GCA_039915055.1 Ornithinibacter sp. | reverse complement strand
ACCGGACGGCGGCACGACTCGGCGTCGACCTGCGGGACACGGAGGTCATCGACCCCCAGACCAGCCCGCTACGCGAACGGTTCGCCCGGGACTACGCGGCGCTGCGATCACACAAGGGGGTCACCCTGGACGTGGCTCGTGACCGGGTGGTCGACCCGTCCTACTTCGGCACGATGATGGTGCACACCGGCCTCGCTGACGGCATGGTCTCAGGGTGCGTCACGACGACCGCGCACACGATCCGACCCGCGCTGGAGGTCGTGCGGACCGCGCCCGGCGTGAAGGTCGTATCGAGCGTTTTCCTCATGTGCCTGGCTGATCGGGTGCTCGTCTACGGCGACTGCGCCATCAACCCCGACCCGAGCGCCGAGGAGCTCGCCGACATCGCCATCTCCTCCGCGGCCACCGCCGCCCAGTTCGGAATCGAGCCCCGGGTCGCGATGCTGTCCTACTCCACCGGTGCCTCCGGCTCCGGAGCCGACGTCGAGAAGGTCCGTGCGGCGACGGCGATGGTGCGGGAGCTGTCACCGGGGCTGCTCGTGGAGGGGCCCATCCAGTACGACGCGGCAGTCGACCCGCTCGTGGCGCGCACCAAGCTCTCCGACAGCCCGGTGGCCGGGAGGGCCACGGTGCTCGTCTTCCCCGACCTCAACACCGGCAACAACACCTACAAGGCGGTGCAGCGCAGCGCCGCGGCGGTCGCCATCGGGCCAGTGCTGCAGGGGTTGAACCGGCCGGTCAACGATCTCTCCCGGGGTGCGTTGGTGCGCGACATCGTCAACACCGTCGCCATCACCGCGATCCAGGCAGGTCACTGATGGCCAATGGCAGGGTGCTCGTCGTCAACGCCGGCTCCTCGTCGTTGAAGTACGAGGTGTTCGACGTCTCCAGCGGGATGAGCACCGACGCCGGTTCGCTCTCCGGAGTGGGGGGCCGGGCACGCCACCGCCACCGCGGCAGGGGTGGCGACCTCGACGAGGTGCTCGACTGCCCCGGCTATGCGGAGGCCTTCGCAGCGGCTTCGGCGGCACTGGGGTCCACGGCATCCGGTGGCACCGAGAGCCCACTCGTCGCGGTCGGTCACCGGGTCGTCCACGGTGGGTCGCGCTTCACGCGACCGGTGCTCGTCGACGACGACGTCCTCGGGGCGCTGGAGGAGCTGGGGCCGCTCGCGCCCCTGCACAACCCGGCCAACACCGAGGGCATCCGGCGCGCGCGCGAGACCTTTCCCGACGTGCCGCAGGTGGCCGTCTTCGACACCGCCTTCCACGCGAGCATCCCGCCTGAGGCCCACACCTACGCCGTGCCGGAGGAGTGGCGCCGAGTGCACAGCGTGCGCCGCTACGGCTTCCACGGCACGTCATTCGCCTACGTGTCACGCCGGGTGGCCACCCTGATCGGCCGCGAGAGCGCTGAAGTCAACTCGGTGATCCTCCACCTCGGCAACGGCGCGAGTGCGTGCGCGGTGCTCGGCGGCCGGAGCGTCGACACGTCGATGGGGTTGACACCCGTGGAGGGACTGGTCATGGGCACCCGGTCCGGGGACGTCGATCCGGCCTTGGGCGGCTACCTCTCCCGGGTCGCGGGGATCTCGGCCACCGACTACGACCACGCGCTCACCCGGGCGAGCGGGTTGCTCGGTCTGGGTGGGGTGTCGGACTTCAGGGAGCTCACGACGCGCCGCGCTGACGGCGACCCTGCGGCCACCCTGGCCTTCGATGTGACGGTCCACCGGCTCGTGAAGTACGTCGGAGCGTATGCCGCCGTGCTGGGCCGGGTGGATGTCCTCGCCTTCACCGGCGGCATCGGTGAGAACAGCCCGGTCCTTCGCGCGGCTGTCCTGGAAAGGCTCCGCATCCTCGGGGTCGGCCTCGACGCCACAGCCAACGCCGCCGGCCCACCCGAACGACGGGTGTCCACGAGCGAGAGCCGCGTGCCGGCCTGGGTGGTCCCGACCGACGAGGAGTCCCAGATCGCTCGCGCAACGCTGGACCTCCTCGGAATCGAGCACGCCCTCCGCTGACCCCCTCACCTCCCTCCCTTCCTCCCCGACGTCGAGGAGAGGTGTGGGAGTGGGGTGGGCTGCTCCTAGAGTGAGCCCGTGGCCACGACTTTGTACCGCCGTGCGGCGCTGCGCACCCCCGAGCACGAGCACGCGAGCGCGTTCGTCGTCCAGGACTCCCACATCGCCTGGATCGGTGAGGAGCTCGCGGCACACGCCCATGCCGACGGTGTCGACCAAGTGGTCGACCTCGACGGGGCGCTGGTGCTGCCGGGCTTCGTCGACGCGCACGCCCACGTCTCGCACACCGGGATGGGCCGGCGCGGGGTCGACCTGTCGGACAGCACGTCCGTGACCGGTGCGCTGCGCGCGATCGAGGATGCCGTCCGGCGTGGCGGTGGTCGACCGGTGTTCGCGCTCAACTGGCAGGAGCAGGACTGGGCCGAGGGCCGGGCGCCGACGAAGGCGGAGCTGGACCGCGCCAGCTATGGCGGAGTCGTCTACGCCTCGCGCATCGACGGCCACTCCGCCGTGGTCTCCAGCGCCCTCGCGCTGATCTCCGGGGCCGATCGCCTCGACGGGTGGATGGGCGACGGCTTCGTGACCCGCGATGCCAAGAATGCCGCACGGGCAGCGTTCGACGCGGCGCGCAGCCCGGCGCAGCGTCGCGAGGACATCGAGGACGCGTTGCGCTTCGCCGCGACCCGCGGGATCGTGGCGGTCCACGAGTGCGGCGGCCCGCTGCTCACCTCCGCCGGCGACTTCGCCGACGTGCTGGATGCCGGGAGGCTGCCCCACCTGCCGCTGACGATCGGCTACTGGGCCGAGGCGGTCACCGACCCGGAGCAGGCGCTGTCGCTCGTGTCGTTGCACGGCGCCGCGGGTCTGGCCGGCGACCTCAACATCGACGGGTCGATCGGCTCGCACACCGCCCACCTGCGGGCCGGCTACCTCGACGACGAGACGTGCACCGGTGCGGCCTACCGGGACGAGGTCGGGGTCCGTGACCACGTCGCGGCGTGTGCCCTCGCCGGCGTGCAGAGCGGCTTCCACGTCATCGGCGACGCGGGCATGGACATCGTCCTCGCCGGTTACGAGGCCGCCGCCGACCTCGTGGGCCGGGAGATCGTGCAGGCCAGCCGGCCACGGCTCGAGCACGCCGAGATGGTCGACGACGACGCGCTTCGCCGGATGGCCCGCTTGGGCATGGTCGCGAGCGTGCAACCCGCATTCGACGCCTTCTGGGGCGGACCCGACGGGATGTATGCCGAGCGAATGGGTCGCGAGCGCGCGGAGGGCACGAACCGCTTCGCCGCGATGGTCGCTGCGGGGATCCCACTCGCCCTGGGGTCCGACTCGCCCGTGACGCCGTTCGCGCCGTGGGAGGCCATCCGCTCCTGCGTGGAGCACCACGAAGCCGACCAGCGGCTCGGGGTCGGTCCAGCGCTGAGGGCCCACACGCGCGGCGGCTGGCACGCGGCGCGCCGCCCCGACGGGGGAGTGCTCACCGTGGGCGCCGCCGCGACCTTCGCCGCGTGGGGCGCACCTGACACCGGCCCCGACGGACTGCCCGACGTCAGGGCGGGGCGCGCCCTCCCGCAGTGCCTGCTGACCGTGCGCGAGGGGGTTGTGATCCACCGCGCCTGAACGGGTCGGGCGCGGGGCGACGCTGCCCGCTGGGTCAGCTCGGGCCCGCTGACCCGTCACTCAGCGCGCTGTTGATCTCGCTCTGGAGCTCCTCGAGGGACACTCGGATGTCCTCGAGGTGGGCCTTGCCCTGGGCTCGACCGTCGACCGGCACAGCTGCCCGGGCCGCGAGCCGACGGGCCCGCCTGGCCCACCCAAGTGCCATCTCCCGCTCGCTGTCGGACTCCGCCTGCCCGGCATACGACTCGGCCATGATCGCGGTCGCGTCGACGCGGGCGCGGACCCGGCGCGCGGGGGAGCGGCTCGCGACGTCGTGGACGAGGCCGAGCAGCCGCTCGCGCGTCTTGGCGTCGGTCAGCAGGAACGCGAGCTTGGGCAGCTGCTTGGCGAGCACGGGTCCGTAGCGGATCAGGAGCTGGGCGGGAGTCACGCGCCCACGATGCCACGAGCGCACGGACGCCGACACCCGATCTGCTCCGAGGGGGTGCTGGTGCGGGAGATCTTGTGGCCCTTCCCGTGCCGTGCCGAAATGCTTCCGTTCGAATTGGTAGATTGTCGTCGTGTCTCCACGCAAACAGCCCGTCCTCGAGCTCGACCCCGCCGTCGTGAGGAAGGCGAGGAGCCTGGCCCGCAGGGCGGGTCGGCCGGTCGTCGACCTCGCCCGAAGCCACACCACCGTGTCGGTCGAGCGGGCGACCCTGCGCCTGGCGGGCCTCGCCGGCGCCGACCACGAGAACCTCCCCTGGGTGAACCACCTGGTCGACGCGGTTCGCGGCGAGGTCGGGCTCGAGCACGGTGTCAGCGTGCCGGTGTGGGACGCACTGCGCCGGGGCGAGGCTCCTGACCTGCAGACCCTGGCCCAGAAGGCCTCTGCGGGGGCGGTGTCCTTCCGCCTCCCCACAGGCAAGGACGCCGCCGCCGCGAAGCGCGCCGCACGCGTCGCCGTGGCCCGCGGCATCCGCACCGTGGACCGCCAACGCGCGGCGCGCGAGCGCCTCATCGCGCGCCACGGCGACGCACCACGCACGCCGTGGATCTACCTCATCGTCGCCACCGGGGACATCCGCGAGGACATCCCGCAGGCCCAGCAGGCTGCCAGGGAGGGCGCAGACGTCATCGCCGTCATCCGCTCCACCGGTCAGAGCCTGCTCGACTTCGTGCCGGAAGGCCCCACCTACGAGGGGTATGCCGGCACCTACGCGACGCAGGAGAACTTCCGCCTCATGCGTGCCGCCCTCGACGAGTCGAGCAGGGAGCTCGGGCGCTACGTGCGGCTCACCAACTACGCGAGTGGGCTGTGCATGCCCGAGATCGCCGCGCTCGCGGGCCTGGAGCGTCTCGACATGATGCTCAACGACTCGATGTACGGCATCCTCTTCCGCGACATCAACCCGATCCGCACGTTCGTGGACCAGCGCTTCAGCCGCCAGGTGCACGCCCGCGCCGGCATCATCATCAACACCGGCGAGGACAACTACCTCACGACCGCGGATGCCGTGGACGCTGCGCACACGGTCACCGTGAGCCAGCTCCTCAACGAGTACTTCGCCAAGGAGGCAGGGCTGGAGGACTGGCAGCTGGGTCTCGGCCACGCGTTCGAGATCGACCCGGCCGTGCCGCAGAGCTTCCGCCTGGAGCTGGCTCACGCGCTGCTCGCGCGCCAGCTCTTCCCCAAGGCACCGCTGAAGTGGATGCCGCCGACGAAGCACATGACCGGCGACGTGTTCCGTGGCTACCTCCTGGACGGGTTCTTCAACCTCGTCGGGGCGATGACCGGGCAGAGCATCCTGCTCGTCGGCATGATGACCGAGGCCGTGGTCACCCCCTGGCTCTCCGACCGCGACCTCGCCCTGCAGAACGTCCGCTACGTCATGGATGCCGCGGGCGGGCTCACCGAGGACTTCCACCCACCGAGAGACGGCTTCATCCAGACCAGGGCGCGCCAGGTGCTCTCCGAGGCGGTGGACCTGCTCGACGCGATCGTCACCGATGCCGATTCCGCCGGTGACCCACCGCTGCTCTCCGCGATCGCCGACGGGACGTTCGGGTCGATGAAGCGGCCCCCCACGAAGGGCAAGGGGCTGGACGGCGTGGTGGTCAAGGCCGACGACTACGACAACCCCGCCTCCACCATGCTCGAGGAAGGAGCGACCCGATGACGCGGCTCGAGGACGCCCAGGACGCCCGACGCCGGCGGGAGCACCCGGTGGGCGGAGATCCGAGCCTGTCGCAGGAGCATCCGGTCGTGCGGCCCTATGGGGACACCACCGGTGACGGCATGGTCCAGGTCTCCTTCACCCTCCCGCTCCCGCACGACAAGCGCGCCGAGGGCGCCGCCCTCCAGCTTGCCGCCAAGATGGGCATGGAGCCGGCGCTGCTCGTGCACGCCAAGGCGATGGGCCCGAGCTTCACGTTCTTCGTCGTCTACGGCTCGGTCACCCACCTCGTCGACGTGCGCGAGGTGAAGGTCATCGAGCGCGAGTTCCCGCTGCTGACCTCCAAGGAGGTCAACGCCACGATCAAGAAGAAGCTCCGCCGCAAGCTCGTCGTGGTCGGAGCCTGCATCGGCACCGACGCCCACACCGTGGGCATCGACGCGATCCTCAACATCAAGGGGTTCGCCGGGGAGAAGGGGCTGGAGTACTACCGCGAGCTCACCGTGGTCAACCTCGGTGCCCAGGTGCTGGTCCCCGAGCTGGTCAACACCGCGCGCGAGGTGCGCGCCGACGCCGTGCTCGTCTCCCAGGTCGTCACCCAGCGGGACGCCCACATCCACAACACCTCCGCGATGTCCGCAGCCTTCCGCGAGGCCTTCCCGGCCGCCCAGGTGCCCCACCTGGTCGTCGGGGGCCCCCGGTTCGAGGAGGGTAGCGCCCCGGCGCTGGGCGTGGACCGCATCTTCGGGCGCGGGACCACACCGGGGGAGGTCGCCTCCTACCTCGTCCACGCCCTGGTGGAGTCACGCACCCATCCCGACCCGAGAGGATCCCAACGATGAGCACAGCCGAGGTCGGCCTGCGCGTCACCCACCGCCGCTACGTCCCCTACAGCCACGCGCACTACGCGGGGAACCTCGTCGACGGGGCCTACAGCCTCGCGGCCTTCGGTGATGTCGCCACCGAGATGTGCATCCGCACCGACGGCGACGAGGGGCTCTTCGCCTCCTACAGCGACGTGCAGTTCCTCGGGCCGGTGCGCGCCGGTGACGTCATCGAGATCACGGCGACCCTGGTGCGGGTGGGCAGTCGCTCTCGGGAGATGGACTTCGAGGTCCGCGTCGTCGGTCGTGGCACACCCGCTCGGGGTGAGTCCGCTGCCGAGGTCCTGACTCCCGCGCTCCTCGCGACCAGCGCCCGAGGGGTCGTGGTCGTCCCTCCAGCCGGGTGACCTACCGTTGGCGCGTGCCCACGCCCCTCCGCTCGGCCCTCCGACCGGGAGCCGCCCTCGTCTCGGGCCTGTGCCTGTGGTTGGCCTTCCCCGATCACGACCTGTGGTGGCTCGCACCCCTCGGCGTCGCCCTGCTGGGGGCTGCCACCCTGACCGCCGGCTGGTGGGGCGGGTTCCGGGCCGGGCTCATCGGCGGACTCGCCTTCTTCGTCCCGGTCCTGTCCTGGTCGGGCGTCTACGTGGGTGCGCTGCCGTGGTTCGCGCTGGCAGCCCTACAGGCCCTGTACATCGCGCTGATGGGCGCGGTGGTGGGGTATGCCGGGTCACGCCTCGTGCGCGCCGGCCACCGCTGGGCGGCGCTGGCGATGGTCCCCCTGGCCTGGGTGGTGCAGGAGCTGGCCCGGGGCACTACCCCGTGGGGCGGCTTCCCATGGGCACGGATCGCCTTCAGCCAGGCCGACAGCCCGTTGGTGCACCTCGCTCGGTGGCTCGGCGCCCCGGGGGTCACCCTCGCCGTCGCCGTCGTCGGCACCGGGATGCTCGCCGCGGCACACGGCATCCGGGAGCGCCGAGCGAGCGTGCTGGGGGCGGGTCTGATCCTCGCGCTGGTTCCGTGGGGGAGCGCGTTGATCGTGCTGCCCACGGACGGTCGGAGCGAGGCCGTCGGCTTCGTGCAGGGCAACGTTCCCCAGGCCGGGCTGGAGTTCAACGCCCAACGCCGGGCCGTGCTCGACAAGCACGTCGCCGGGACCCTCGCCCTCGCAGCCCGTGCCCCCGATGACCTGACCCTCGTGGTGTGGCCCGAGAACGCCTCGGACATCGACCCGCTGCGCAACCTCGACGCGATGCAGGAGATCCGCCAGGCACAGGCGGCCGTGGGCGTTCCCCTGCTCGTCGGTGCGGTGCTCAACGAACCGGTGGGTGCGGCATCCAACGTCTCACTGTTCTACACCGGGGGCTCGGAGCCGCCGCAGCGCTACACAAAGCTGCACCCGGTGCCGTTCGCCGAGTACATTCCCTACCGCTCCTTCTTCCGGCTGTTCACCCCCATGGCCGACCTCGCCGGCAACTTCGTGGCCGGCACCACGATCGGCCGGTTCACGGTGCCCGCACCCGGTGGTGACTACACGATCCTGCCGACGATCTGCTTCGAGGTCGCGTATGACGGCCTGATGCGCGACAGCGTCCGCTCCGCCGACGGCCAGGACAGCCTGCTCGTCGTGCAGACCAACAACGCCACCTTCGGGTACACCGCCGAGTCCGAGCAGCAGTTCGCCATCTCCAGGCTCCGCGCCATCGAGCACGGGCGGTCCGTCGTTCACGTCTCGACCGTCGGCGTCTCCGGGTTCGTCGCCCCCGATGGCACGGTGAGCGGGAAGACCGGCCTGTTCACCGCCGCGCAGGGACTCGCCCGGCCGGTGCTCCGTCACGAGAGCACGCTCTCGGACCGGCTGGGCCCGTGGCCGGAGTGGCTTGCGACGAGCCTGCTCACAGCCATGCTGGTCGGAAGCGTGCTCCTCGGCCGGGGCGTTAGGGTTCAGGCACCCGGAACACCGAGCGAGAAGGACGACAGCGTTGACTGAGAGCACCAGGCCACCGCTGCGACGCGTCGCGGTCCTCGTGCCGACGTACAACGAGCGGGAGACCCTTCCGGTCACCGTCGCCGGCATCCGAGCAGTCGCACCCGAGGCCGACGTGGTCGTGCTGGACGACTCCTCCCCGGACGGCACGGGGGAGGTGGCCGATGCCCTTGCCGCCGGGGACGAGCAGGTGCACGTGCTGCACCGGGAGCAGAAGGCAGGCCTGGGCGCCGCCTACCTCGACGGGTTCGTGTGGGCGCTGGAGCGCGGTTATGACGCCCTGGTCGAGATGGACGCCGACGGCTCGCACCGTCCGCAGGACCTGCCCCGGTTGCTGGCGGCGGCTGCCGATGCCGACGCGGTGATCGGATCGCGGTGGGTGCGCGGCGGGTCGGTCGTCAACTGGCCGCTGCATCGCAAGGTGCTCTCGCTCGGCGGGAACGCCTACGTCAAGATGCTGCTGGGGATGCCGGTGAACGACGCCACCGCCGGCTTTCGCGTGTATCGCGCGGACGCCCTGCGCACGATGGGCCTGGACGACGTCGCGTCGCAGGGGTACTGCTTCCAGACCGACCTCACCTGGCGTGCGGTGCGAGCCGGGCTGACGGTCGTGGAGGTTCCCATCACGTTCGTCGAGCGAGAGATCGGCTACTCCAAGATGAGCCGCGAGATCATGACCGAGTCGCTGAGCCGGATCACCGGGTGGGGCGTGAGCCACCGAATGGCCCAGGCCAGGTCGTTGCTGCCCGGTGCGGGCGAGCCGAGGTGGCACGAGCTGTGAGCAAGCGCGGCGCCACCCCGTACGCCGCGTCGGGACGCCGGCGCCCCCACGTGCTGCGCTGGGTGTTCCTCGCCGTTCTCGTGGTGCCGATCATCGAGGTGGCGGTGATCATCGCGGTGGGCCAGGTCATCGGGGGATGGCCCACCGTCGCCCTGCTGCTCGCCGAGTCGGCGCTCGGCGCCTGGATCGTGCGACGCGAGGGCGGCCGCACGTGGGCGCACCTGCGCGATGCCCTCCGAGAAGGGGCGATGCCGAGCCGGCAGCTCGCCGACGCGGCGCTGGTACTCATCGGGGGGTGCCTGTTGCTCACCCCGGGGTTCGTCACGGACGCAGCCGGGTTCTTCTTCATTCTTCCCCTCACCCGGCCGGTCACCAGGTCATGGCTCGAGGCGGTCGTCGCCCGGCGCCTGCTCGGGCCGATGGGGGAGTGGCCTGGTCGCCGGGGCGGCGGCACCGGCAGCGGAACGCGGGGTGGAAGCCCCGGCGCCGGACCCGACGTCGTCTCGGGCGAGGTCGTGGACCGAGACACCCCCGAACGGCCAGATGCCGGGTGACCTCGTGGGTCACCCGGCATCCGTGGTCTGGTTCAGGCGGACTTGCGCTTGCGGGGCTTCTCACCGCGAGAGGCGCGGAGCAGGGTCAGCCGCTCCTCGAGGAGCTCCTCGAGCTCCGGGATCGAACGACGCTCGAGCAGCATGTCCCAGTGGGTTCGCACGTGCTTGACCGGCTTGCTCTCGGGCACCGGGCCGTCGCCCTGGAGCTTGGCGTCCAGGCCGCAACGGCACTCCCACGTGCCGGGCACGTCGGCCTCCACCGAGAAGGGAAGCTCGATGAGGTGTCCACTGGGGCACAGGTAACGAGTGATGTTGCGCTCCGAGGGGACGACGTTCGTGTCGGTCTCCATGCTCAGCGCACCGAGTCGGCTGCCGCGCAGGCTGCGTTCTGCCATGGGTGAAACTCCCAAGTCTGTGGGGTGTCCCGGCCGGGGTCCTCGCGGTCGGGTCGATGCTGGGACAACGTGCACAAGGAGTTCGTTGTTCCATCGCCCTACGGACGCCTTCTGAGAGAAAGTGTGATCCACATCACCCCGGGCTCTGATCGGGGTGAGCACCTGGGCTCAATTCGGCGGGTTCCTGTTCCCAAGGGTAGGTCCTCTCAGTAGCCTCACCTGCGTGACGACCACACCGCAGGCCACTGATGCTGCCCGGCCCACCGCCCTGGACAGCTCGGCGCCCACCTCGAAACGTCGAATTCTGGCGTGGGGCATGTGGGACTGGGGGTCCCAGCCGTTCAACACGGTCATCACGACCTTCGTCTTCGCCGTCTACATCACGAGCGAGAACTTCGGGAACACCAACTACACCTCCACGGCACTGGCGATCTCGACGGCCATCGCGGGGCTGTTCGTCGCGCTTCTCGCGCCGGTGCTGGGACAGAACTCCGACCGGTCGGGCCGCACGGTGCGCAACCTGCGCCGCCAGACCTGGCTCCTCGCGGGCTTGTCCGCCTCGCTGTTCTTCGTGCGCCCGGAACCAGCCTTCCTGTGGCTCGGTCTGGTCCTGCTCGCGGTGGGGTCCGTGGTCTCCGAGATCGCCGGGGTCAACTACAACGCCACGATCGAACAGGTCGCCGGGCCGCGCACGGTCGGCCGGGTCTCCGGGTTCGGCTGGGGAATGGGCTACCTCGGCGGCATCCTCGTGCTGCTGCTCATCTACTTCCTCTTCATCCAGCCCGACGTCGGGCTCTTCGGAATCACCGGGAAGGACAGCCTCGACATCCGGGTGTCGATGCTGGTGTGCGGGGTGTGGACGATGCTGTTCACGATCCCGGCGTTCCTCGTCCTGCGTGACCGCCCGCGACCCCGGGCACCCCGGGTGGGCGTCGCGATGTCCTACCGACTGGTGTGGAGGTCCATCCGCGCCCTCTGGGGCACCTCGCGGCACACGGTCTACTTCCTGCTCGCCTCGGCGCTGTACCGGGACGGCCTCGCTGGCGTCTTCGCCTTCGGCGCGATCCTGGCCGCGGGGACGTTCGGGATGTCCGCGGGTGACGTCATCATCTTCGGGGCCGCGGCAAACATCGTCGCCGGTGTGGCGACGATGGCCTTCGGCCTGCTCGACGACAGGGTCGGCCCCAAGCGCGTCATCCTCATCTCGCTGGCTGCCCTGGTCCTGCTGGGGGTCGCCATCTTCGTGCTGCACGACGGCGGGGTGGGGACCTTCTGGGTGCTCGGCCTGCTCATGACCGTGTTCGTCGGGCCGGCCCAGGCCGCCTCGCGCAGCTTCCTCGCGCGCCTCATCCCGGAAGGGAAGTCGGGGGAGATCTTCGGTCTCTACGCGACGACCGGTCGCGTCGTGTCCTTCCTCTCCCCCCTGGCCTTCGGCGGCTTCATCGCGGTCGGCGCGGTGGTGACGGGCGCAGAGAACACCCAGTACTGGGGCATCCTCGGGATCGTGCTGATCCTGGCCGCCGGCTTCGCGGTGATGGTGCCCGTCAAGGAGCACACCGAGCACACGATGAGCTGAACGCGCAACGCGCCCCGATCGGTGCCCTCAGCCCGCAAACTCGAAGTGCCAGGGCTCGGGGGTGCGACCTCCCGCATCGGCCCACGACGGGTGGAACCACCCGTACAACGGGGCGTTCTGGCGCATCCACCGGTGCGCAGGCGAGCCGAAGCTCTGAACGCCACCGCACAGGTCCAGGGCGCGTCCCAGCCCGTGCTTGCTGGTGCCCGGGGTGGCCGCGAAACGACCGTGCTTGGCCTTGGCGGAGACCTGCCCCTGGAGGGAGCGGTAGGAGTCGTTGACGCAGAGCGGAACCCCGGTCTGGGCGGCATAGGCATGACTCAGTGCGTTGAAGGACGCCGCCGCCGCCGGTGAGAGCAGCTGGCCCGGAGCAGACCACAGGGGGCACAACGCGCTCGCCGGCATCATCCCGTTGGGGTAGATCGCCGCGTCATCGGTGCACGGCTTGCCGATCGCGGTGGTGTCGACGCTCGCGGCACCGAGGGCGTCGCGCAGGCGCTGTGCGGCGGCCTGCGCCTTCTCGGTGCGGGCTCCGACGAGGAAGCCGGCGACCGGGCCTGCCTTCGCGACCTCGGCGACCTGCAGACCGAGGAGCCGGCCGACCTGGGAGCGCTGGGTGCGCACGACCTCGTCGAGCGCGGTCTTGTCGGTTTCGATGTCGGTTCGAGCTTGCTTGGCTCGCGCGCGCGCGGCGTCGGCCGAGCTGCTCAGCCGCACCTGCTCCGCGGTGAGCACCTTGATGTCGGAGAGGGCGCGGGTGCGCTGATCGGTGAGGTAGGAGAGGTCACCGAGCGGGTCCCCGACCTGGTCGGCGTCAGAGCTCATGGCGTCGAGCATTCCGCTGAAGTCGGAGTCACCACCGCCGCCGGCGTAGACGGAGAACACCCAGTCCCGCACGACCTGGCGGGCGAGCGAGAGTCGTCCCTCGAGGACGACGAGGTCTTCCCGCGCCCCGTCCGCATCGTCGGTGGCGGCTCGCTCGGTCTCTCGAGCTGCCGACAGGGACTCCAGGAGCGCGTTGGACTGCGCAGCGAGTCGGTCCATCTCGCGCGTCGCGGCTGCGACCTGGCTGTTCGACGCCGCCAAGGCTGCAGAGATGCGGTCGGCCTCCGCGATCTGGGCCTCCAGGAACACCCCGGAAAGCGACGACACGTAGTCGGGCCCACCATTGCCGGGCTGGATCTGCCGCTGCGGCTGGTTCTTGGCCGGAGCCGAGGTCACCGAAGGGCCCGGGTCTGCGCTCCGGGTCGGTCGCGGAGCCGTCGGGGTCGTGGTGGCTGTTCTGGTCGGGGTGGGGGAGGGGCTGGGTGTCGGGGCGCTGGTGGCCGAGGGCGTCGGGGCGGGTGGATCCTCGGCACGAGCAGCGGGAGCAAGGACGGCGAAGAGAACGCCCGCGGTGACCAAGGCCACCGACGCGCGCATCCCACCATCCGAGCGCAAGACCGATCTCGATTCCATGTGGAGCATGGGGCCCGTGCGGACCCGACAGGCGCCCCTGCCGCGCCCTGCCTGCACCAGCGTAGGTGCAAAGGTGGGTCGACGTCAGGTTATGGACGATCCCGTTGTCGGCCGCCGTCCACAGGAGGCCCGCTGGTTGCGGGTCATCCACAGGACCAGAGCCGGTTGTGGTCCAGCAGCGCGTTTTCGGCGAGCCTTGCGGCGGCAGCCGCGGTTGCCCCCGTCAGCAGGAGGTCACGATGGATTATGTCAACTCGACGCGGATCGTCGGGCGAGTGAGCGCAGTGGGGGAGCCGCGCCAGCTGCCCAGTGGGGACACGCTCGTCACGGTGCGCGTCGTGGTGCCTCGGGGTGCCCGAACGAGGCGCGGGAGCGCGGTGACGGTCGACACGATCGATGTCGCGTGCTGGTCGGCACGATCGCGGCGGGTCGCCGCACGACTGGTCGTGGACGACCACGTCGACGTCGAGGGCGCTCTGCGCCGGCGCTTCTTCCGCGCCGGTGCCTCCGTGGCGAGCAGGTACGAGGTGGAGGCGCGCACGGTGACCCGCCTCGTTGGCGCGCCGTCATGAGCGGTCGGCGAGCATGTCCTTCAGGAACCTCGTCTCCAGGGACTGGGAGGCGGAGATCGCCGAGGCCAGTGCGACCACCTCGTCGGTGCGAGCCTGCGCCACCGCCGCATCGGCCATGGCCACGCCCCCTTGGTGGTGGGCGATCATCAGCGTCAGAAAGAGCCGCTCGGCCTCGATCCCGTCGGCCGCCTCCAGATCATCGACCTGCTGCGCGCTCGCCATGCCGGGCATGACACCGTCAGGGCCCACATGGGCAGCTGCGTGTCCGCCTCCGACCCAGGCCATCGGGGAGCTGCTCGAGGTCTGCGGGAGCCCCCACTGCACGAGCCACCCGTACATCTGGCCGGCCTGCTGCTGCTGGCTGGTGAAGATGTCGTAGGCCACGGCGCGGATCTCCTCGTCGGAGGTGCGGTCACGCACCAGCAAGGACATCTCGACAGCCTGGAGATGGTGAGCCTGCATGTCTCGCGCAAAGCCTGCGTCGGCCCCGAAGTCTGCCGGGGCTGACGAGCGCACCTGCACCACCCACAGCGTGCCCAGCACACCCACCAGGAGCGAGACCAAGGATGCCGCCACGAGAGGCCAACGGGTCGAGGCAGGAGGGATGCCGCCCTCGTGCTGACCGACGGCGACGGCGGCACCTCCCACCGACTCCTTCTGGGGTGTCACGGCGTGGGGGTCGGGATCTCGCCGTCACTCCCGCCGGTGCACGCAGCTCCCGGCTCGGGCGTCTGCGGACCCTGACGGTAGGTCGAGATGAACCCTGCGAGCCTGGGGTCATCGGCACCGGTCAACTCGAGCTGGGCGCCCCAGGCGCTGGCGACCACGGGGGAGGTCAGCCCCTCGAAGGGCGAGAGCACCATGTAGGTGTCGGGGATGGCCTCCTTCAGCGCCGTGACCTGATCGGCGGGCAGGTCAGGGGAGTAGGTCACCCATACTGCGCCGTGCTCGAGCGCGTGAACGGCCAGCTCGTTGGGGACCGCGGACGGGTAGACGCCGCAGTTGAGCCAGATCGCGTTGTGGTCACCCCCGACGGGCGGGCTCTGCTCGTACGTCACGGGCGCAGTCGTGTGCTTACCAGTGACCGTGAACGTCTTGATCGCCTCGAGCGTGGGCCGCGACGACACGTCGCGGTAGACCGTCACGCCGACGACACCCGCGATGAGGAGGATCACCGCCCCGACCGCGCCGATGATGAGGAACCTGGCTCTACGGTCCTTGGCGTGCTGGACCTTGCGCATCTCCGCGACGCGCTCTCGGCTGCTCCGGGCACTTGAGGCGGGTCGGCTGTTCTTGCTCACGGTTCTCCTGGGTCGAACGGTCGCGCCTGGGGGCGTGGAGATGTCAGATCGAGACCATCGCGCATCGGCGAAGTTTCTCCTTCATCATCGTCGCAGAGCCGACGGAAGTTCCCGTCATCGCGGGCGATCGCCGGGTCGATGCCACCCTCCCGCGTCGAACCTGCTGGTGACGCCCCCGACGGCCTCCTCCTCGGTAGGCTGACGCGAATGCGGAGGAAGGTGGTCCTCGTCCCTGCGGACGCGCACGGGAGGGACTACTCGGCCAACATCGGCTTGATCGTCGTCGTGGTCGTGGTGATGGGTGGCGCCATCCTCATCGCCGATCAGTTCGGTGCCGGGGCCGGCACCATCATCGCCGGTTTCACCGCCATCTTCTTCACCCTCGGCGTGGGCGGAGGGTCGCTGCGCGCCGATCTGCGGAAGGTGACGTGGTACGGCCCGCTGACCGCCCTGTCCGCGTCCGTGCCCCGGATCATCGGGGAGCACAGCCTCGGGGCGGCGCTCGCGCTGGTCTGCGGGATCATCTTCGTGGCCGGGCTGCTGCCCGTTCTGGGCAGGAACTATGCGCAGGCGGGTCTGGGTCTCGGCCTCGCCACGGTGCTGGGGTTCGCCCTCCAGTCAGACACGGGCTCGCCCGGCCAGACCGTGGGCGCCGCATTCGTCGGCGTCGGGTTCGTGGTCGCGCTGCGCATCCTGCTGAAGGCCAGAGACCCCAGCGACGTGACGCGCCAGCTCGTGGCCGGGACGCTGACCGAGGCCGTCCCGGGCTTCGATCAGGCCTACATGATGTGGCTGCGCGACAAGCCGGTGCAGTGGCTGGGCGAGTCACTCCGGGAGGCCGTGCGCTACCGGACGATTCGCAGCGTCCTGCGCCCTGACGACGGAGCCATCGCCGATCTCGCGGCCTTGGCCGCTGCTGCGTTGGTCACAGCCAAGGACCCGGACACCGCCAGCGCCGGCGAGGAGGAGCCCTCTGCCGCGACGGTGCCGATCGGGTCCCCCCTGGAGGGTGCGCTGCAGGCTCTGGGTCGGGTCGAGGCGGCTGCTCGCGGCCGGGACACCAGCGTGGCTGCCCGTGCCGCGGCCACGAGAAGGGCCTTCGCCCTCGCGTCCGTGCGATCGGTGCTGACGTGGCGCTCGCAGACCCTGCGGCACGCCCTACGCACTGCACTCGGAGTGCTCCTCACGTTCCTCGTGGCCTGGGCGGTCGTGGGACCGGACGACCCGCTGGTCACCTCGATGGCCACGGCGTCGTTCGCGATCCTGCAGATCAGTTGGACCCAGTCCCTGCTCAAGGCCAAGCAGCGACTCCTCGGCGTCGCAGGGGGGGCCGCACTGATGGCAGTGGCGCTGTGGATCCTGCCCGCACAGGCGCTGTTGCCGCTGTCCCTGCTTGCCGCCCTGGTCGGGCTGTGGCTGATCGCCAGCAACCAGGTCCTCTCCATCGGCAGCTTCGTCATCGTCTCGGTCGGCATGAACGTCACCGGCGGCGGCCTGGATCCGACCCGCACGCTCCTGGAGTACGTCCTCCTCCTGTTCGCGGGAGTGCTCATCGGCTTGCTCGCCGGCTTCGCCGTCGTGCCGCACCTGCGACCCGACCCGGTCGACGAACGAGTTCAGCGCACCAGGGACGCGGTGGCCGATCTGCTGCGCTGCGCAGCGCAGCTGGCATCCCCGGCCGTTGGGACCACACCTCAGTCGCGTATCGCGGACGCGATGCTGCCGCCGCTCTACCGGATGCGCGGGGCAGTCATGGATCTGGGGTCATCGTTGAACCGGAAGGACGAGCAGGCAGGGGTTCGCACCGAAGACTGCACCGCCCTGGCGAACCAGTTCGAGACGCTCGCGATCGTCGGCGTCCTCGAGGCAGGCGAGGGTCACCTCTCGGCTCGGACCCTCGCGGCGGCTGCCGACACCGTGTCCTGCGCCGCCCAGCGGGCCCACGGGCCTGACGACGAGCTCGACGGCTCAGGCGACTTCATGCAGCTCGCGCAGTGGGTGGCCAGCAGGTCCACAGAGTTCCTGGACGGCTACGCGCACCTGAGGCGGCCCTGACCGAGGAGCGTCCCCACAGGAACCTTTCGCCGATAATCGACATTATGTCATTTTAGAGTTTGGAGCGGGAGCGACCCGCTCCCCTCAGAGGGCCAACTGAAGGCGCGTCCGGCAGGTGTCCCTCCAGCTGATCACCCCGGCCGGACGCCTGGGTGCGGCGCGCGGCAAACCGATCGGGCTGCGGCGACGAACCACTGCTTGACCACCGAGGAGTCCACCATGAGCAGCGACCGTCAGCAACGCCCAAGGCCATGTCAGGTGCCCGTCCCAGCGCCGACCCAGCGTGGCTCCGGCGGTCGGCGAGCGCGGCGCGACTCCTCCCACCACCACCCCAGGGTGCTCCAGGACACGAGTGGTTCCTGGGAGTGGGACTGCCCCTGCGGGGGCCATGCCGGTCGACGCATCCGGCGCAGCTGGCGGCTCGCCCTGATCGAGGCCCTGGCCCACTCGACTCAGCTCGCCGCGTGAGGCCGCGGCCCACGACGATGACGCATCCCACCGGGAATGCCGCGGACCCGTCGGGTCGTTCGTCCGACATGATCGAGCACCCCTCGGCGTTCTTCGACTACGCCAACCGCACCGGGCGACCACCGGGGCGGCTGCTTCACCTGTTGGGCCGTGTGCACCCCGGCATCCGGGCGGTCAACGCGCAGGTCGAGCCCTACGCCGCGGCCTGGGCAGGACACAACCGTGACGCCGTGCGTGAGTCGGGACCACGCTGGGTCGTGCTCGGCGACTCCATGTCACAGGGCATCGGCGCAACGGCCTGGGACACCGGCTGGGTCGGCCAGCTCGCCTCCCGACTGCGCTCGCGGGGCCACCCCCTCACCGTCGTGAACCTCTCCGCATCCGGGGCGCGCGTGCCCGACGTCATCGCACAACAGCTGCCCGCCCTGGACGCCATGCCCCAGTCCGAGGGCGACGCGGAGCCGTGCGCCGACCTGGTCACCGTGCTCATCGGCTCCAACGACCTCTTCGCCAAGGGCTACAGCGAGGGACTGCCGGATGCGTTCGCGGATCTCGTGTCCCGACTCCCCGACGGGGCCATCGTGGCGACGCTTCCCCAGCCTCGCACCGCCGCCCGGGACGCCAACCGGCACATCGAGCGGGCAGCAGCGACAGGGGTCATCGAGGTGGTGGACCTGCGTACCGACGGACCCGACTCGTGGCGCGGCCGACTTGCGGCGGACTGGTTCCACCCCAACGACGCCGGCTACGCCGAGCTCGCGCGTGCCTTCCACGACCCCGTGCTCGCGAGGCTGTCCTCGCGAGGCCCTGACCGTCAGGCCGAGCTGCCGGTCGGTGCAGCGAAGTCGACCGCGGCTGCCTCGGCAGTGCCGGCGGTGCGTCCGGGAGCGCTCTGCCAGGACCAGTAGAGATTGGTGTGCGCGATGACGAGGTCAGGGGTCGGCGCGCCCCACTGGCTGAGGTCCTCGGTGGTGTGCGCGTCCGAGACGAGCGTCGCGTCGTATCCGCGTGCGAACGCCCCATGCAGGGTGGAGCGCACGCAGGCATCGGTCTGGGCCCCCGTCACGACCAGCCGCCCCACTCCCCTCGCAGCCAGCACCGCCTCGAGGTCGGTGGCCTCGAAGGAGTCGCCGTAGGTCTTGTGCACCACCGGCTCGCCCTCCGCGGGTGAGAGCTCCGGCACGATCTCCCACATTGGCTCACCGTGGACGAGCTCGTCGCTGGAGTGCTGCACCCACACCACTGGAACCGACTCGGATCGAGCTCGGTCGACCAGGCCGGCGATCCGCCCGACCACCTCGTCGCGCTGGTGGGCCCCGGTCACCACGCCGTTCTGCACGTCGATGACGACGAGCGCGGTGTTGGGTCTGTCGGTCAACGTGGTCATGCGTCGCTCCTGGTCATGGTCTGCGTGGGGCATGGTCTGCGCGGGCCGTGGTCCGCACCCGGGGGCTGCGTGCTCCCTGTCCCTCGACGCTAGCGCCGACCACCGACGACATCGGCATACCCTGTGCCCATCATGCAGTGCGACTTCTTCGACGCCGGCCGCTGCCGTTCGTGCACCCTGATGGGCACACCGTATGCCGCGCAGCTCGCAGACAAGGTGGCGCTGGCCGCCGACCGCCTCGCCGACACCGCGCCCGGACTCACCTGGCTGGAGCCGCGTGCGAGTGCTGAGTCGCACTACCGCAACAAGGCCAAGCTCGTGGTCGCCGGGCTCGCCGGGCAGCCGACCTTCGGCATCCTCGACGACCGCGGGAGGGGCGTCGACCTGCGGGGGTGCGGCCTCTACGAGCCGGGCCTGACTGCCACCTTCGACCCCCTCCACCGCTTCGTCTCCGACCTCGGCATCGAGCCCTACGACGTGCCCGCACGACGCGGCGAGCTCAAGCACGTCATCGTGACCCACTCCCCCACCGGTGAACACCTGGTGCGCTTCGTCGTACGTTCCCGAGAGTCCGTCGACCTGCTTCGTCGAGCACTCCCCGCCCTGCTGACGTCGCTGCCGTCTGCTCGGGTGGTGACGGCCAACATCCTGCCGGAGCACAAGGCCGTGCTCGAGGGAGACATCGAGGTGGCCCTGACGGAGCACGTGCTGATGCGGATGCCGGTCGGTGAGGTGACCCTGCTGCTCGGACCCCGTGCGTTCTTCCAGACCAACACGGCGGTCGCGGCGGACCTCTACCGGCAGGCCGTCACGTGGGCGGACACGGCGCATGCGCGCACGGTGTGGGACCTCTACTGCGGGGTGGGCGGGTTCGCCCTTCACTTGACCGCCGATCACCGCCGGGTCGTCGGGGTCGAGACGTCGGAGGAAGCCATCGACGCGGCGCGCGCCTCCCATCGCCTCACGTCCAGCCAACGTGGCTCTGGCACAGTGGACTTCGTCGTGGGAGATGTCACCCGCGACCTTCCGCCGGGGCCGCAGCCCGACCTCGTCGTGGTCAATCCTCCACGACGAGGCATCGGTGAGCGCCTCGCTGCCTGGCTCGACTCGAGCACCGCGACGCACCTCATCTACTCCAGCTGCAACATCGAGTCCCTCAGGCATGACCTCGCCGCGATGCCGTCCTGGCACGCGAGTGAGGCGCGGCTCTTCGACATGTTCCCGCAGACGAGGCACCAGGAGGTGATGGTCCTCCTCCACCGCTGAGGGACCGCCAGCCTGCGCCTACGCTCACGCCATGACGTTCTCGATCGTGGCCCGGGACGGCGATGCCTGGGGCGTCGCCGTCGCCAGCAAGTTCTTGGCGGTCGGGGCGGTGGTGCCCGCGGTGCGGACCGGCGTCGGGGCAGTGGCCACCCAGTCCCTGGCGCGGGTGGCCTACCTCGAGGAGCTGCTCACCGCGCTGGCAGGCGGCACGAGTGCCCACGATGCCCTGGCTGACGCGACCGCCGCCGACGCGGGGCGGGCCCAGCGCCAGGTCGGCGTCGTCGGGTCGGAAGGGGCGGCCACGTTCACCGGGACCGACTGCTTCCCGTGGTGCGGCGGGGTGGCCGCGGGCGACCACCACACGGCATACGCCATCCAGGGGAACATCCTCACCGGCCCCGAGGTGGTCACGGCGATGGAGCGCACCTGGCTCGACACGGTCGGTCAGCGCCTCGACACCCGGCTGGTCGCCGTGCTGCTGGCCGGTGACGCGGCGGGTGGGGACTCTCGCGGGCGGCAGAGCGCCGCCATCCTCGCCTGCTCCCCCGGCGCGGGCTACGACGCCTGCGGGGTGCTGGCGGACCTGCGCGTCGACGACCACCAGCACGCTCCATCGGAGCTCGCCCGCATCCACGACCTCTCCACGCTCTTCTTCGGTGAGCCGGAAGGCGTCACCGCACTCACCGGTGCACTCCGCGAAGAGGTGGCAACCCGGTTGGGTGTTCTGGGCCACCGAGGAGCCGACACCGAGGTCGAGCTCACGACGTGGATGAGCGCCGCCAACCTCGAGAACCGGCAGACCGCGGATGGCATCGACGAGCGCGTCCTGGCCGAGCTGCGCAGGGCCACCCCCGAGGCGGGCTGAGGGGCTACTCGAACCGCGACGGATCACCGGCGCCGGCGCGTACGACCTCGGCGGCGCCGCTGGAGAAGTCGATGACGGTGGTCGGGTCGGTGCCGCACTCCCCGGAGTCGATCACCACGTCGACGACGTGGTCCAGGGTCTCCTTGACCTGCCACCCGTCAGTCATCGGAGCGGACTCCCCCGGAAGGATGAGCGTCGAGGAGAGGAGCGGCTCGCCCAGCTCGGCGAGCAGGGCTCGGACCACCGGATGCTCGGGGATGCGCACCCCGACCGTCTTCTTCTTCGGGTGCAGCAGCCGGCGGGGAACCTCGTGGGTCGCGGGGAGGATGAACGTGTAGGGGCCGGGCGTGGAGGCCTTCACCGCGCGGAAGACCGCGTTGTCGACGTGCACCAGCTGACCCAGCTGGGCGAAGTCCCGGCAGACCAGGGTGTAGTGGTGCTTGTCGTCCAGCCGGCGGATCTCGCGGATCCGCTCCTTGGCGTCCTGGTTGCCCATCATCGCCCCGAGCGCATACCCGGAGTCGGTGGGATAGGCGAGGAGCCCGCCATCGCGCAGGACCGCGACACTCTGCGCGATGGCTCTGGGTTGTGGGTCGACGGGGTGCACGTCGAGATAGCGCGCCATGCCCTCACGATAGGCCCGCGGTGGCGATGCGTCAGGTGCGACGCAGCCCCCGCTTCCACAGCTCCACCGTCTGGACCACCCAGAACACCGCGAACAGGCTGATCAGCACGACCTCGACCCAGAAAACCACCGACGTCGACCCGGTCGCGAGGCTGATGGCCACGGTGCCGGCCAGGGCAAGGAGCATGGCCGCCGCGATGGACCGGTAGATCGGGACGAAACGGGTGCGGGAGCTCGGCATCGCGCCCTGCTGGACCGCGGCGCTGACGTCGCGGGCGTTGATCCAGACCACGGCGATGATCGCCAGGAACATCGGAATCGCAGCCGCATCGTGGCCTCGGGCGATGAAGCTCCCACGATCGAGGAAGAACCACACGATGCCGCCACCGAGGACGGCGACAGAGAGCAGGATGCCGCGGCGGTTGGTGGAGCCGATCCCGCGAGTTCCGCGCTCCCGCCGCGCGATGACGACGGCGAGGACCCCGACGACGAGGCCGGTGAGGAACAGCGCAGGCATGGAGTTGGCGACGAAGGCTGCCACGTCCGGGGCGAGGACGGCGCTCGAGGAGCACGACCCGACACCGGAGGTGGGGATGAACGCGACACCCGGGGCGAGCATGCCCGCCAGGTTGAGCAGCACGTCCTCGCCGTCGGTGTTGCCCTTCAGGGCGATGAGGCAGACGCCGATGGTGACCAGGACGCCGATGAACACTGCGTGCACGGGGGTGTAGAAGTAGGCGCTGATGGAGGGTTGTAGGCCGCACCCGGCCCGGGACACCTCGATGGCGACGGAGACGAAGAGCAGCAGCACGAGGGCTGCGAGGGCGATGCGCAGGTAGTCGTAGGTCTTCACGGCCGCGAGCGCCGGGTCTTGCTCCATCTCGATCACTCCTCCGTCGGTGAGGAGGCGTCACAGACGCCCCCGATACCGCTCAGCCCTCGCGCATCACGACGTCGGCGCCACGCTGCACGGTGCGCGAGACGGTGCAGAGCCGGTCGCGGCTCTGCTCGATGGCACGCGGCAGCCGCTCACGGGCCCGGTCGCCGTCGGCGCCCGAGGGGAACCCGAGGGTGAAGACGACCTCGATGTCGCCGAGGTGGTTCTGCGCGCCGTCGCGCATCTTCTCGCCGGTTGCCGTGACGTCGAAGGACGTCGGCTCGGCGATCCGACTCGTGATGAAGTCCACGTCGGTGGCACTGCAGGCCGCCATCGCGGTGAGGAACAGCTCGACGGGCGTGAAGTCGGCCGACTCCCCTCCCCCGCCGACGCGGAGCGTGCCCCCGCGCACGTTGCTCACGAGGTAGGTGCCCTGCTCCTCGCGGGTCATCGACACGCTCCGATGGCCCAGCCCGCTACCACCGCTCTCATCCTGTGCGGCCATCAGGCACTCCATTCCTCGTCGATGGTGCGCACGACCTCGAGGTCGCGCCAGGTCATGGTCAGCCCGGTGATCCGCTCCAGACGGGCGGTGGTCGACGTCGTGGTGTGGAACCCGGCGGTCATGTCGGCGAGCAGCTCGGAGCCGAGCACCCGGACCCGCTCACCGCGGCGGTCCCACGCATCGAGGAGCGCGCGGGGCTCGGAATGGACCGGGCCGTCGGCGAAGGCGATGTAGCGCTTGCGCTCACCCTCGAGCAGGGGCGGGATGCCGTCCGCCTCGGTCAGGACTGATCGCAGGTCAGCGCAGGTGCGCACGATCGCTGGCACGTCGAAACCCGCGAGATCACCCATGACTCGGGACACCTCGCCGGCCACCGATGCGCTGGAGCGCCGCCGGCTCCGGACGTGGACGTTGCCGGACTGGATGTGGGTGCGGACATCCTCGAAACCGGCGTGCTCGAGCGCGGTGCGCACGGCGGCCATCTTCACGAAGCGGCCACCCACGTTCACGGCTCTCAGGAAGGCGACGTAGGACGGCATACGGCTCATCCTGTCACCGGGGTGGGACAGTGGGGCCATGCCTCCCGGAGCCCAGCCCCCCGGCCGCCTCGTCCTGGTGCGTCACGGTGAGACGCAGTGGAGCCGCTCCGGGCGGCACACCGGCCTGACTGACGTGCCACTCACCGCCGCCGGGGAGGCGGATGCGCGCTCGGTCGGCCCGCTGCTCGCCGAGTTCCACTTCTCCCTCGTGCTCTCCTCGCCGCTGACGAGAGCCCTGCGGACGGCAGAGCTCGCCGGGCTGACGCCCACCGTCGATGCCGACCTCGTGGAGTGGGACTACGGCGCCTACGAGGGGCGCACCACCGATGAGATCCGCGCATCGCTCGACGACCTGACGTGGACCGTCTTCGATGACGGCGTGGTGCCCGGTGACACACCCGGCGAGACCGTCGAGGAGGTTGCTGCGCGCGCCTCGCGGGTGCTCGCCCGCATTGCCGAGCCGCTGCGCACCGCCGATGTGGCTCTCATCGCACACGGCCACCTGTTGCGGGTCCTCACAGCGACCTGGCTGCGCCAGGATGCTCGCTTCGGTGCCTGCCTGCTCCTTGATGCCGGCGCACTGTGCGTGCTCGGTCACGAACACGGGGTGCCGGCGATCCGGGCGTGGAACCGCACCACCTGATTCTCAGGCGTCCAACCCCGGGCCCTGGATGACCGACAGCACGTTGCCCGACGGGTCGGTGAACCAGGCGATGAGCGGGCCACCGCCACGGAACACCCCGGTTGCATCGGTCTCCATCGGCGTGCCCTCATAGCGCTCGAACTCGACCCCGCGGGACGCCAGCCCTCGCACGACCGGGTCGATCTGCTCGACCGGGAAGTTGAGCACGGTGTAGGTCGCGGGCTGGTGGTCCGCCTTGGGGTAGAGCAGCACCGACCGACCCCCGCCCAGGCGCAGCACCAGCATGCCCATGTCGTTCTCGTCGACGCGCAGCCCCAGCACGTCCCCGTAGAACTGCTTCGCCTGCGCGAGGTCCTTCACCGCGATCCCGCTGAATGCCTTTGAGTGCTCGAGCATGATGACGATCTCCATCCAGTCGGGTCAGGGTAGTGGCCAGGTGTGCACCGGCTCATTGGAGCCCATGTGCTCGATGTAGAGCTCGAGCATCCGGCGCAGCGCCTCGCGACGGTCACACCCTCCCGCCTCGAAGGAGCTCACGGCCCGCGTCGACCACTCGGCGCCGTTGATGCCCGTGGTGGCCCGGCCCTCGATCACCCCGAGGAACCGTTCGCGAACGGCGTCGGACACGCCCCACTCGCGCAGTCCCTCGTGCGCGAGCGGAAGGAGGTGGCGCAGGGTGAGCTCGTCGGCGGACAGCTCACCGAAACCGGGCCAGTAGAGGCGGGCGTCGATGCCGTCGCGGGCGGCTCGGCGGAAGTTCTCCTCGCAGGCGGCGAAGCTCATCTTGGTCCACACCGGGCGCTCCTCGTGGGCGAGCATCCGGATCGCACCGTAGTAGAACGCCGCGTTGGCCAGGACGTCGACGATCGTCGGTCCGGCGGGAAGCACCCGGTTCTCGACGCGCAGGTGCGGGGTGCCGTCGACGATGTCGTAGATCGGGCGGTTCCACCGGTAGACGGTGCCGTTGTGCAGCCGGAGCTCGGCCAGGTCGGGTGCGATCCCGGCCTCCAGCTTGGCCATCGGGTCTTCGTCGGAGGTCTCGGCCAGCAGGGTCGGAAAGTAGCGGACGTTCTCCTCGAAGAGGTCGAAGATCGAGGTGATCCAGCGCTCCCCGAAGAAGACGCGGGGTCGAACGCCCTGGTTCTTCAGCTCGATCGGCCGGGTGTCGGTAGCCTGCTTGAACAGCTCGATCCGGGTCTCCGCGTGCAGCTGCTTGCCGAAGAAGAAGGGTGAGTTCGCAGCGAGGGCCACCTGGGGGGCCGAGAGGACCTGGGCGGCGTTCCAGTGGGCGGCGAACTCGGAAGGGGCCACCTGCAGGTGCAGCTGCACGGACGTGCACGCGGACTCCGGCGCGATCGAGTCGCAGTAGGTGGTGACACGTTCACCGGTCGGACCCTCGATGTCGAGGTAGATGTCCTCGCCGCGGGCCACGAAGATCGAGTCGTTGAGCGCGGCATACCGGTTGTTCTTGCTGATCCACTCCCCCTCGTAGTGCTCCGGCATGATCGTCGGGAGGATGCCGATGGCGACCAGCGTCGAGCCGACCTGGGCGGCGGCGCGGTCGGCGGCGTTCAGGCTCGCTCGCAGCTCGCCCTCGAGCTCGATGGCACTGTCTCCGGGCAACGGCCTCGGCGGCACGTTGAGCTCGATGTTGTACTGAGCGAGCTCGGTCTGGTAGTCCTCGTTGGCGATCGCCTCGAGCACCTGAGCGTTGTGGAAGTGCGGCTGCTGGTTCTCGTCGACGAGGTTGAGCTCGATCTCCAGCCCGGTCATCGGACGGTCGAACTCGAAGGAGCTCTGGGTGAGCATCCGCTCGAAGACATCGAGGTTCTGGCGCACCTTCTCCCGGTAGCGCTGGCGCTGCTCGCGGCTGTAGCTCTGCGCGTTGACCTCGACACCCATGGCGCAAACCAACCACATCGCGACCTGCGGCGAAACC
>JBDSNZ010000150.1:0-12446 GCA_039915055.1 Ornithinibacter sp. | reverse complement strand
CGACCAGGGCACCCGCTCCACCCGGCGGGCAGCGTCCAGTCCTGCCACTTCCGTCTACGACCAGCGCGGCACCAGCTCCACCCAGCAGCTCTGACCGTTCACCCCCTCGGACGGAGGACACGCACATGCGCATCAACGAGAGCAACGTCAACGACGTCCTTGGCAAGGACGTCCACGGCGCCGACGGTCGGAAGATCGGCGAGGTCTGCCAGCTCTTCCTCGATGCCGTCACCGGCGCCCCGGAATGGGTCACCGTCAAGACCGGGATCGTCGGCACCAAGGAGAGCTTCGTCCCCATCGCCCAAGCCCAACTCGAGGGTGACTTCCTCACAGTCCCCTACGACGAGGAGTTGGTCAAAGGCGCCCCGACCCTCAACGTCGACACCGATCACCTCTCCAAGGACGAAGAAGCCGAGCTGTACCGCCACTACGGCTTGGACTACTTCGACGGTGACAGCGACCAGGACGGCGACCTGCAACGCGGGGGTGTCGACGCCGCCGCGGTCACCGTCGACAGCCCCGATCGCACCCCCCGCCGCTGACCCCTCTCAGCGGCGAACCGAGGGTGTCCCCGTCGGCGAGCCACCACGGCCGCCGGCGGGGCGTCCGCCCCGCAACTCACAGCTGCACCCCAAGGAGACCCATGAACACCAGCGATCACCCGCCCACCCCCGAACGCGACGAGCGCCACAACCACCCTGACGCCGCGAGTGATCGTCGCGAGGCCACCGACACCTACGACCCACTGATCGCTCGCAACCGCGATGCCGTCCTCGTCGCCGAGAAGGAAGAGTACGGCGGCATCAAGGTCGGCTCCGCCTTCTTCGGGTGGCTCACCGCCACCGGCACCGCTGTCCTGCTCACCGCCCTCCTCGCCGCGGCCGGTACCGCCGTGGGGGTCGCCACCGGCACCGACGTGAATGCGGTGACCGACCAAGCCAGCAGCGACCTCAAGACCGTCGGACTGGTGGGCGGCATTGCGCTGCTGGTCATCTTGTTCATCGCCTACTACTGCGGCGGGTACGTCGCCGGGCGGATGGCCCGCTTCGACGGCGCCAAGCAAGGCCTGGCCGTGTGGCTGTGGGCTCTCCTCATCGCCGGCGTCGTCGCCGCCGTCGGGGCCATCGCCGGCAGCAAGTACAACATCCTCGCCAACCTCAACGCCTTCCCCCGCCTGCCCATCGGCGAAGGAGACCTCAGCACCGCCGGCATCCTCGCCGCCGTCGCCGTCGTCCTGGCCAGCCTCGTCGGCGCCATTCTCGGCGGCCTCGCAGGGATGCGGTTCCACCGCAACGTCGACAAGGCAGGACTCGGAGCCTAGGCACCACCAGCAGTCCCACAGCGGCCTCACGAGCGGGCGAACCCACCCGAATATGTTGAATCGAACCTCACCCATCGACGAGGAGAGCACCCGAGGCCCCGACGGCGAAGGGGTCTCAACCGCACTGCGTGAGTGGTCCGCCCGGTGACCGCATGCTCACGTTGGGGGCGCCGACCTGACGGGTCTTCGGAGACCGAACGTCAACATCTTGCGGATGAGGATGATCACCGCCGCGGTGGTGATCGTGCGGTAGGTCGGGTTGTCAGAAAGGCGCAGCAGTCCGGCAGCGAGCAGGAACTCCAGCAGCACGGACACCGACTGCGCGATGTCCCGCTGGCGAACCAGGACGAGGAAGCCGCAGACCAGTCCGAGAACGGTCAGCAGCAGCGCGGCCCCCTGTATCAAGGTGCTCACCGTCGCGGTTCCCATGTCACGGCCCCGTGTCCACCACATCCGAGCGCGCGCGATCCCCGGCGCGTTCCTGCTCCACTTCTCTGCGCTCGCTATCGATCTCCTTACCCAAGAAGTAGTTCAGCGCAGTACGAATGGCTGCGATCGCGGCGAGCTTGCCGATTTCGTTGAACGTGGGAGCGATGGCGGTACTGAGTACGTCGCTGGCGAGCTGGAACTCCAAACCCAACGTCAGATAGCGCCCGAGACCAAGGCGCACCCGTACAAACTCCGCGCCCTTCTGGCCTCGGAAGGCGGCCCGGGCGAAGTGAACGGCGGCCAGCACCGCACCGACGAAGATGACGATGGCGCCAACGGCCTCGACGAGTCGAACCAACAGGTCCACGTACCGTCGAAGCAGGTCCTCCGAAAGAATCGAATCAGGGACTCCCGCCGCGCTCACCGGCAGCCTGACCATCGTCATCGACGTCGCAATCACGAGTCGAGTATCCGCCCCAATCACTGGCCCACCGGGCGAAGCAGTCGCTCCATCAATGAGATCTCCATCGAGACGCTCGGAGATCGCTCGCTCGGTTTGTGCCCGACGCTGCGCCATCCCTGCCCGCAGTAGCTCTCACCGGAGGCAACGCTGGACCGCGGGAAGGTCCACTGGATCGAGTGGCCCGGGGCGGAGACGTCGATGACGCCGAGACCGCCGAGGTGCTGGCTGCAGCAGCGTGGACGACACTCTGCTCGGTGGCTCAGGCCGCCGTGCGACGCACGCCTTCCCCCGGCGGCGTGCTGGTCGGGCTGGTCGTCCCCGGAGTACTCAAGCGGGTCGACGTAGAAGTTGTCGTTCGTGACGTCGCCGGGCGGGCGAGCGGCGGCGCGCACCAACGACGCACGCACCATCTCTGAGCTCGGCATCGCCACCGTCGGGTCGGCGCTGTTCCCCACTCTCGGCACTGGTATGGCTCAGGCCGCCAATCCCCCCCGTTATGCCAGGAAGACGAATGCCAGCCGTCCCCCTCGGGAAACGGCCGGCATTCGGGACCTGCGCCGGGCGTGCCCGGGAGGAGTGCCTGATCAGGTCAGGCCTTGTCGTTCGACCCACCATCGATGTGCGGGGTGGACAGGTCCGAGCCCTCGGAGGTGCCGGAGATCGAGGGGACCTCGGCGTCACCGGTGCCCGCATCGGTCCAGGTGGCTGAACCTTCGTCGCCCTCGGCCTTGAGCTCCGCGACCTTCGCGTCGGCCGCGTCGGCCGCCTCGTTGGTGGCGTCAGCAGCGGCCTTCTTCGCGTGCGAGGTCTTCTCCGCTGCGGAGTCCTTGACGTCCTCGACCGTGTCCTTGACGTCCGCAGCGACATCGGCTGCCGCGGCCTTCGCGTCGGCAGCCTTCTCGCTGACCTTGTCCTTGAGGTCGCTGACCTTCTCGGAGGTCGACTTCGGCGGGGTGTAGCTGCCGGCGGTCGCCCACGGGTCGGGGCGCTCGTTGCTCTTGCGCCAGGCCCACACGGCGGCACCAGCGGCGATGGCGCCGAGCAGCAGGATCCACTTGCCCTTGCCCCCGGACTTCGCCGTGGCGTCGCCCTTGAGGACGGCGTATGCGTCGGGAGCGCGCTCGGCGGCCTCAGCCGCAGTCTCCTTCGCGGCGACAGCCCCGGCGGCCACGGTCGCGAGCGCGGCCGCGACCTTGGGCAGGATGTCGTCGACGAAGGTCTCCCTGGCGTGCTCCACCTTGGGACCGAGGTTCTCGGCGGCGTCGTGGGCGCGCTCGCGCACGGCCTCGGCGGTCTCGCTGGCCTTGTCCCTGGCCACGCCGTACTGGGCGGCGGCGGCGTCGGCCGCGTGACTCGCCCTGTCCTTGGCCACGGCGTACTGGGTGCTGGCGTTGTCGGCGGCGTCGCCGGCCCTACCCTTGAGCTCGGCTGCCTTGTCCTTCGCGGCCGCCGCGCCGTCGTTCACGGCATCCGCGCCGCTGGCGGCGGCGTTCCTGGCCCTGTCGGTCTTGCTCGTGCTGCTGAACACGTGTCCTCCTCTGGTCGACGTCTCGCCACCCATCCTGCCTTGTCCTCGCTGCTCAGCGCACTCTCGGGTCGGCCAGATCACCGCCCGCGTCCGATTCCTGTCCCCGCCTCGTGAGAGGATTCAGGGCATGAAGGCAACCCTGCACACCAACCACGGACCCATCGTCGTCGAGCTCTTCCCCAACGAGGCGCCCAAGACCGTCGACAACTTCGTCGGCCTCGCCAAGGGCGAGAAAGAGTACAAGGACGACGCCGGTCGCACCAACCCGACGCCGTTCTTCGACGGGCTGATCTTCCACCGCATCATCCCCGGCTTCATGATCCAGGGCGGCTGCCCGGTCGGCGCCGGTATGGGTGGGCCCGGGTACGCGTTCGATGACGAGATCCACCCCGACAAGCAGTTCGACCGGCCCTACATCCTCGCCATGGCCAACGCGGGCAAGCGGATGGGCAAGGGCACCAACGGCTCACAGTTCTTCATCACCGTCGGGCCCACCCCGCACCTCAATGGCAAGCACACCATCTTCGGTGAGGTCGCCGACGGCCCGAGCCGTGAGGTCGTCGACAAGCTCGCAGCGGTCCCCACCGGCCGTCAGGACAAGCCCGTCGACGACGTCGTCATCGAACGCGTCGAGATCGAGGACTGAGACCCTCCCGGGTCTCATCCCCCGCCGAACACCCCAGACAGGTGACTGCCACGCATGGGTGAGCAACCGGTATACCCGGATGCCGTGGAGCAGACCCCGGTCTGCCCGCGGCACCCCGACCGTGAGTCCTACGTGCGCTGCCAGCGCTGCCGCCGGCCCACCTGCCCGCAGTGCCAGCGGCCGGCTGCGGTCGGCGTGCAGTGCGTCGACTGCGTGAGGGAGGGCGCCGCCACGGTGCGTCAGGCACGCACCGTCTTCGGCGGCGCGGTCGGTGACGCCCGCCCGCAGGCGACGATCGCGATCATCGGCATCTGCGTCGCGGTGTTCGTCGCGCAGCAGCTCATCCCGAGCCTGACCTATCGGATCGCGTTCGTGCCTGCGCTCTCGGTCGCGGAGCCGTGGCGCTTCCTCACCTCGGCATTCGCGCACTCGCGCGGCAACATCCTGCACATCGCGTTCAACATGTATGCGTTGTGGATCATGGGCAACTATCTCGAGCCGCTGCTCGGGCGCGCCCGGTTCGTCGCCGTCTACCTGCTCAGCGCCCTCGGCGGCTCGGTGGTGTTCCTGCTGCTCTCCGCGCCCCGCACCTTCTCCGACTACCTCGCTGGCCAGGGTGGCTCGTGGTACGGCGGAGCGGTCGGTGCCTCGGGGGCGGTCTTCGGGCTGTTCGGCGCGTTCCTCGTGCTGCAGCGCAGCCTGGGGCGCTCTGCCGCGGGGATGTACGTCATCATCGGCATCAACGCCGTGCTCGGTTTCGTCATACCCGGCATCGCGTGGCAGGCACACCTGGGAGGGTTTCTCACGGGCGCCGCCGCCGCAGCGGCGGTCGCCCACCTCGGCCGCGGTGGCACCATCACCAAGCCCCCGAACCGCCAGGTCCACTGGCTCGCGCTGGCCGGCATCCTCGTGCTCCTCGTCGTGCTGGCCGTCGCCCGCTACGCCACCGCCTGATCCAACCCCAACGCGACCCGCAGGCACCACCGGCGTGAACAATCGACCAATAGGTCACATCTGCACGGCCCGTGCACGTCTGCACGGCCCGTGTACCCGGCAGGGCGGTCGCCCATCGACCAATAGGTCACGTCTGCACGGCCCGTGCCCCGGCAGGGCGGTCGCCAATCGACCAATAGGTCACGTCTGCACGGCCCGTCCCCCGGCAATGCGGTCGCCAATCGACCAATAGGTCACGTCTGCACGGCCCCCGCCCCCGGCTGCGACGTGAACAATCGACCTATTGGTTGCAACGTGAACAATCGACCTATTGGTCGAAAGTTGACCGGCAGGCAGGGCGTCGGGAGCCGGTGGGCAAGGCCGCGTGGCCGAGGGGCAGGAAGGTGTGGGTTACACGGGTGTCATTCATCCCCAACCGGGGATAACTCTGTGGACAACCTCAAGCCAAGAAGTCCGGATGCCGGGAACCCGGCGTCAGCGCCAGCGCGTTGTCATGAGGAAGCCCGAGAGCATCAGGGCGAAACCGACCCCCAGGTTCCAGCGCGCCAGCGGTGGCACGGGATACTGGTGCACACCGGAGATGTAGTACGTGACGACCCAGAGCAGCCCGAGGACCATCAGGCCCAACATGACCGGCACGAACCATGCGGCGTTGGGTCCCGGGGCCTTCTGCGCCGTGCGGGGCGGGGTGTAGGCGGGCTTGGGGCGACCCTTTGACTCGGGCACGGACACACTCCTTGACGTGGCTGGTGTGACCTAGCGTAGTTGCTGACGAGGAGAAGGAGGTGGCACGGGTGGCTGGAACGCACGGAGGGCGGGTCGATCGACCCTCGGCCTGGCCGTGGCTGGTGCCCGTCGTGGCGCTGGTCGCGGGCTCGCTCTTCGCCTCCAGCGTGCGAATCTCCCAGGGTCAGGACCTGCGCACCGACCAGGTCGTCCTGCCCGACCTGATCCGCGAGCGCACCCGTTCCAACGAGGTGCGGGCCGCACGCCTGGACGAGCTCCAGACCCAGGTCGACACGTCGACCGCCGCGCTCGCGCCGGGAGACCTGCTCACCCAGCGCCTTCAGGGCCGAGCCAACGAGATCGCCACCGCAGCCGGGCGGACAGACGTGGCTGGCAAGACCGTGAAGGTCAGCCTGAACGACGCCCCCCTCGTGGGCGGAGAAGTTCCCGCCGGCCAGGACCCTGACAACTACGTCATCCACCAGCAGGACGTGCAGGCCGTGGTCAACGCGCTGTGGGCAGGTGGTGCCGAGGCGATGATGCTGCAGGACCAGAGGGTCATCTCCACCAGTGCCGTGCGGTGCGTCGGCAACACCCTCATCCTCCAGGGTCGGGTCTACTCGCCGCCCTACGTGATCCAGGCCATCGGCGACACCGACAGGCTGGTCTCCTCCCTCGAAGCCGACCCCCTGGTCGAGAACCTGCGGCAGTGGTCGCTGGCCGTCGGCCTCGGCTACGACGTCGCCCGGCCCGGTCGGCAGACGTTCCCGGCATACAGCGGCACGATCCCCCCGAAGTACGCCGAGGTTCCGACCTCGTGAGGCTGCACAGGCTCATCGGGTGGGTGGGGGAGCTCTTCGTCACTGCCGGGGTGCTCCTCCTCCTCTTCACGGCGTGGCAGCTGTGGTGGACCGACGTCACGTCCAACCGGGTGCAGGCCGCGACCGTCACCACGCTGGAGCAGGACTTCCGGGAGCGCCCGACCAGCGCGCCGACTCCGAGCGTCGTCGTCCCCAAGGAGCTCCGGAGCGGGAAGGCCTTCGCGATCGTGCGCATCCCTCGCTTCGGGACCGACTACGCCCGCCCGGTGCTCGAGGGCAGCAGCCGCGACATCCTCAAGGAGGGAGTTGGCCACTATGTCGGCACCGCCCTGCCGGGCCAGGTGGGCAACTTCGCCATGGCCGGTCACCGCACCACCTACGGTCGGCCCTTCCACGACATCGACACCCTTCAGGTGGGCGACCGCGTGGTGGTCGAGACCGCCACCGACTTCTTCGTCTACCAGGTGAGCGAGAGCGAGATCGTGCTGCCGACCGACGTCGAGGTCATCGCGCCCGTGCCCGGTGAGCCCGCGGCCTCCCCCGTCACGGCAGTGATGACGATGACCTCGTGTCACCCGAAATACAGCGCCACGCAGCGCTTCATCGTGCACGGCACCCTGGTCGAGACCGTGCCGCGCGCGAAGTGGGACCCCGCCCGATGGCTCGCACCTCCGAAGGAGGGATGAGCGATGTATGCCGCCCTGTGGCGTCTCCTGCCCGGCCCGGCGTGGGTGCGCGCCGTGCTCTGCCTCGTGCTCGTGCTCGCGGTCGTGGCCGTGTGCTTCGAGTGGCTCTTCCCCCTGGTGAGCGAGCACCTGCCGTTCACCGACAACACCGTGGGAGCGGACGCCGCCCACGACAGGGCACCATGGTCGGCATGAGCCGCATCCTCGTCGTCGACAACTACGACAGCTTCGTCTTCACCATCGTCGGCTACCTCGAGCAGCTGGGGGCACAGTGCGAGGTCGTGCGCAACGATGCGGTGGCTCCTGCCGATGCCGCCGACTTCGACGGGGTGCTCATCTCACCCGGGCCGGGAACGCCGCAGGAGGCAGGGGTCTCGGTGGCGATGATTCAGGGGTGCGCCGAGCGGGCCCAGCCGATGCTCGGCGTGTGCTTGGGACACCAGGCGCTCGGGGTGGTGCTGGGCGCGACCGTCGGGCGGGCGCCGGAACTGCTGCACGGCAAGACCTCGCAGGTGCTGCACGACGGCACCGGGGTGCTCGCGGGCTTGCCGAGCCCCTTCACGGCCACCCGTTACCACTCGCTGACGATCGACCCGTCCACGGTGACGGGTGACCTGGTGCCCAACGGGCACACCGCGACCGGCATCATCATGGCTGCCCGCCACGCGAGCCTGCCGCTGCACGGGGCGCAGTTCCACCCCGAGTCGGTGCTCACCCAGGGTGGGCACCGGATGCTGGCCAACTGGCTCGCCGTCTGTGGCGACCCGGATGCCGTGCAGCGCTCCGAGGGGCTGAGCCCGCTGGTGCACGACGCCGCCGGGGTGGCGCGGCTCGTCGCATCGGGCTGACCACCTCGGGCTGATCGCGCTCCCCGGTCAGGGTGAGGCGCTCGGCGACGGGCTCGGCGACGGGCTCGGCGACGGTGTGGCTGTCTCGCTCGGGCTGGGGCTGGGGCTGGGCGTGGGGCTGGGCGTGGGGCTGGGCGGTGGCGGCGTCGGGGAGGGGGTGGGAGGCTCCTTCTGGGACACCACGATCTTCACCGTGCTCCCGATGTCGACGGTGCCGGATGCCGGGGTCTGCTCGGTGATCCGCCCCTCGGGCACCGCGCTGGTCACCGTGAAGTCGCTCTCCGCGGTGAGGTTGGACTCCGCGAGCAGGCGCAGGGCGTCGTTCTGGGACTTCCCGACGACGTTGGGCACGTCCACCTTGCCCGTCCCCACCCGAAGGTTGACGGTCGAGGCCGGGGCGACCGACGCGCCGGATCCCGGGTTGGAGTCGATGACCTGATCCTTCTCCGCGGACGGGTCGTTCACCTTCTCGACGGTGCCGACGCTCAGCCCGAGATCGCTGAGCAGGCTGGTCGCCTCGGCCAGGGACTTCCCGCGCAGATCCGGCACCCCGACCGACGCGGGCCCGCTCGACACGGCGAGACGAACGGTGCTGCCGTCAGCCACCTCCGTGCCGGCACCCGGGTCCTGGGAGATCACCTCACCGGTGGGCACCGTGTCGCTCTGCTGGGGGGTGGACCTCGACGTCAGTCCCACCCGGGCCAGTGTGGCGACCGCGGTCTGCTCCGGGTCCCCGACGACACGAGGAACGGAGATCTTCGGGGGTGCGGCGGTGCCGAAGTAGGTGCTCACCCCGAAGACCAGCAGACCCAGGGCAGCGATCGCGGCGAGCGTCAGCAGGATGTAGGCGGCGGGACCACGCTTGGCCCGTTCCTGTTCCCCGCCGATGGCCGGGAAGGTGTCGGTGGCGCCCCCGGGAGGCAGCATTCCGTAGGCGGAGGTGGGCTCACCGTCGGCGTCGAGGGCCGCGAGCTGCTCCGTACGGGCCGCCTCGGTGAGGGTGCTCACGGCCGCACCGCCCAGCGCGGCCGCACCGGCGTGGGCCGCTGCTGATCCGCGCGCCGCGTCGCTGATAGGGCGGCCGAGCCGCACTGCCTGCAGGTCGGCGCGGAACTGGTTGGCGTCCTGGTAGCGGGCCTCACGGGCCTTGGCCAGCGAGTGCAGCACCACGGCATCCAGGTCTTCGCTCACCCCGCCGCTGAAGCGGGAGGGTGCCGGCGGCTTCTCCCCGACGTGCTGGTAGGCGATGGCGACCGGGCTGTCACCCCGGAACGGCGGCCTGTCGGTGAGCAGCTCGAAGAGCATGCACCCGGTGGAGTAGAGGTCGGAGCGGGCGTCGACGTTCTGTCCCTGCGCCTGCTCTGGCGAGAGGTACTGCGCGGTGCCGACCACAGCCTGGGTCTGGGTCATCGTGGCGTTCGCGTCGGCCATGGCTCGGGCGATGCCGAAGTCCATGACCTTCACCGTGCCGTCCTGGGTGATCATGACGTTGGCCGGCTTGATGTCGCGGTGGACGATGCCCATCCGATGGCTGTAGGCGAGGGCGTCCAGGACCCCCTCGGTGATCTTCATGGCCTCGACGGGCTCGATGGGACCACGCTCGGTGAGCACCTCGCGCAGGGTGTGACCGTCGACGAACTCCATGACGATGTAGGGCACCTTGACGGTGGCTCCACCCGCCTGGGCGACCGCGTCCTCGCCATGGTCGTAGACGGCGACGATCGACGCATGGTTGAGGCCTGCGGCCGACTGGGCCTCGCGGCTGAACCGGGCGAGGAAGGTGTGGTCGCGGGCGAGCTCGCTGCGGAGCATCTTGATGGCGACCTGTCGTCCGAGGCGGGAGTCGTAGCCCTGGTGCACCTCGGCCATGCCGCCACGACCGAGGAGCTCACCGACTTCGTAGCGCCCCCCGAGCAGCTTCGGGACATCAGCCATCGTCTGTGCTCCTCGTCGTATCGAACCCCTTGGCCCCGAGTCTCATTCGTTCAACCGCGCTTCCATCATCTTCTTGGCGATCGGGGCGGCAACCGCCCCTCCCCCCGATTCGCTGCGGTCGTTCCCGCCGTCCTCGACGATCACCGCCACTGCGATCTTGGGATCGTTGGCGGGGGCGAAGGAGACGAACCACGCGTGCGCGCGTCGGCCCTCCCCGTGCTGTGCGGTGCCGGTCTTCCCGGCGACCTGGACCCCTGGGAGCTGCGCCCGGCGACCGGAGCCGTTGTCCACGACGGACACCATCATCCGGGTCAGCTGGGCGGCCACGTCGGGGGTGACCGCATCGGAGAGCTCCGTCGGGGTGGCGGACTCGATGACCGAGAGGTCCGAGCCGATGACCGACTGCACCAGGTAGGGCGCCATGACCACGCCCTTGTTGGCGACGCCCGCCGCGACCATGGCCATCTGCAGCGGGGTGCTCCGCACGTCGTACTGCCCGATCGCAGCCTGCGCGAGCTGCGGTGCGTTGAGCTGCTCCGGCACCGAGCTCGGAGTGACCCGCATGGGGATCGTGATCGAGTCGCCGAAGCCGAACTTGGCCGCCTGGGTCTGCAGGGCCTTCGCGCCGATGTCCATGCCGAGGGAGGCGAACGCCGTGTTGCAGGAGATCGTCATCGCCTGGGTCAGCGTCACCTTGTCACCTGGTCCGCAGGAGCCGTCGAAGGCGTTGGGCAGGTCGGCGCTCGTCTGTGGGAGGTTCAGGACGGCGGGGCCTGGGAGCACCGAGTCCTCGGTGTAGTTGCCGCTCGAGAGCGCAGCCGCGGCCGTGACGATCTTGAAGACAGACCCCGGTGGGTAGAGGTCCCCGCCGATGGCGCGGTTGAGGAGTGGCCGGTCAGGGTCGGCGTTGAGCGCGTCGTAAGTCTTTCCCACGGTGTTCAGGTCGTGTCCCGCAAGGGTGTTGGGGTCGTAGGAGGGGGAGCTGACCATCGCCAGGATGGCTCCCGTCTTCGGGTCGATCGCGACGGCCGCACCGCGCTGGCTGCCCAGTGCCTTGGCGGCGACCTCCTGGACCGAGGCGTCCAGGGTCGTCTCCACGTTGGCGCCCTGCGGCTTGCGTCCGGTGAACAGGTCGCTGATCCGGCGGTAGAAGAGCTTGTCGCTCGAGCCGGACAGCAGCGAGTTCTCGGCCTGCTCCAGGCCACCGCCCGCACCGAAGAAGGAGTAGAAGCCGGTGACGTGCGCGTAGAGCTTGCCCTGGTCGTATTCGCGTTGGAACCTGTATTCGTCGTCGGTCGGGGTCGAGCGCGCGACCGCCGTCTGCCCGACGAGGATCTCGCCGCGCTCGCGGGCATAGGTCGCGAGCAGCGTGCGCCGGTTGTCGGGGCGGGCGTTGAGGTCAGCCGCGAAGACGAACTGGATCATCGTGGTCGAGACGAGGAGGGCTGCGAAGAGGCCGGCGACGACGATCGCGAGCCGACGCACGGGAGCGTTCACGTCAACCTCACCACCTCGGTGTGTGCTGCCGCGACGGGGCTCGGCCCCTTGCTCTCGGGGAGCGGCCGGCGGGCGTGGTCGGAGATGCGCAGGAGGATGGCGACCAGGGTCCAGTTCGCGAGCAGCGAGGAGCCACCGGAGGACAGGAACGGGGTGGTCAGGCCGGTGAGCGGGATGACCCTCGTGACGCCACCGACGACGACGAACACCTGGAGAGCCATCGAGAAGGCAAGCCCCGCCGCGAGCAGCTTCCCGAACCCGTCGCGGGTTCCGAGCGAGGTGCGCAACCCGCGCTGGACGAGCAGCGCGTAGAGCATGAGGATCGCGAAGAGACCGATCATGCCGAGCTCCTCACCGAAGCTGGGGATGATGAAGTCGGACTCGGCGAAGTAGGTGATGTCGGGGCGCCCCTTGCCCAGACCGGTGCCGAACAGCCCCCCGGCCGCCATGCCCATGAGCCCCTTCGCGAGCTGGTCGCTGGCCTTGAGCGCCTCGGGGCTGAAGGTGTCGGTCCACAGCAGCACCCGGGTCTGGACGTGGCCGAAGATCAGGTATGCCGTGTACGCGCCGGCGCAGAACAGGGCCAGGCCGA
>JBDSNZ010000148.1:0-3358 GCA_039915055.1 Ornithinibacter sp. | reverse complement strand
GGGCCTCCTGCGTGCCACTGTGCAGGTGATCAACCACCCGCTCTCCCCCCTGACAAGGAGCATGACCCATGGATTGGCGCGACCGCGCGGCCTGCCTCGACGAGGACCCCGAGCTCTTCTTCCCCATCGGGAACACCGGCCCGGCGATCGCTCAGATCGAGGAGGCCAAGGCCGTGTGCCGCCGGTGCGAGGTCATGGAGACGTGCCTGAAGTGGGCCATCGAGTCCGGCCAGGACGCCGGGGTCTGGGGCGGAATGTCCGAGGACGAGCGTCGCGCGCTGAAGCGCCGAAACGCCCGCGCGCGCCGAGCCGGTTGACCCCGGCTCGCCGGCCGCACACCCTCTGCGCACTCAGCGACTGACCGAGCGCAGACGCGCGACGAATTCCACCTTGGTTCCCGTCGGGGCGTTCTTCTCCCAGCGGATGCGTCCGCGCAGGTCCTGGACGAACGAGGTGACGATCCTCGTGCCGAGACCAGCCATGCCGGGGCGGAACCCCGCGGGCAGTCCGATGCCGTCGTCGGTCACGGTCACCGTGAGCAGTTCCTCGCCGTCCTCGGCCGGGTGACGGTTCACGCTCACCTCGATGGCTCCGTCCCGGCGGTCCAGTCCGTGCTCGACGGCATTCTGGACCAGCTCGGAGATGATCATCGCGAGCGCCGTCGCATCCTCGGCCCGTACCCGGCCGAAGCTGCCGGTGATGCTCGACTCGACGTGGTTCTCCTGGGTCGCCACCTCGACGACCGCGCGCAACCCACGCAGGGCGATCTCATCGAAGTTCACCGTCTCGTCGAAACCGTGACTCAGGGTGTCGTGCACCATCGCGATGGTCCCCACCCGGCGGACGGCCTCGGCGAGTGCCGCCCGCGCCCCCTCCTCCGGCACCCGTCGGGACTGGAGCCGGAGCAGCGCTGCCACGGTCTGCAGGTTGTTCTTCACCCGGTGGTGGATCTCCCTGATGGTCGCGTCCTTGGTGAGCAGCTCCTGCTCGCGCCGTCGCAGCTCCGACACGTCGCGCAGGAGGAGCATGGCCCCGTTGCGAGTCTTGTTGACCACCAACGGGATCGCGCGGAGCGAGACGACGGCAGCCTCCGTCTCGACTTCGGAGCGCCACGCCGCCCGGCCCATCGCCACGACGGCGAGCGACTCATCGACGGAGTGACCACTGCGGGCGGCGACATCGGCGACGATCTGGGCCAGGATCTCCCCGACCACGTCACCCAGGTGACCCATGCGGTGCACCGCTGACACGGCATTCGGGCTGGCGTAGCGCACCACTCCCTCAGCGTCGAGGTGCATCACCCCGTCGCCCACGCGAGGGGCACCGCGCCGCATTCCGGTGGGCGCCGAGACCGAGGGGAAGTCCTCCGCTGCCACCATCCGCATCAAGGAGTCGGCGAGGTCTCGGTAGGTCAGCTCGAGCCGGCTGGGCGTGCGTCCACGGGTGAGGTTGGAGTGGCGGGTGATCACCGCGATGGTTCGACCGCCGCGTGCCACGGGCACGGCATCCTCGCGGATCGACATGTCGTCGCGGATCGTCGGGCCGGGCTTGGCGATGATGGACCCGGTGCGGGCGGCCTCGTCGAGGATCACCGCCCGCGCGCTGCTCGACGGGCTGCCGACGATGTCGTCGTAGAACACCATCGGTCCGGTGTTGGGGCGCACGTGCCCGACGGCGATCCAGCCCTGGGCTCCGCCGCGCACCCACAGGACGAGGTCGGCGAAGGAGAGGTCGGCGATGAGCTGCCAGTCGCCGACGAGCAGGTGCAGCCACTCCGACTCGGCCGGCTCGAGGTCGGTGCTCCGGCGCAACATCTCGGCCAACGTGCTCACCGGGCCGAGCCTAGGTCACCCCGTTCAGCAGGATGTCGCCCGCCCTCCCCCACCTCGACTTATTGCACTCCACCCACGCTCGAGGCCGCCGAGGGAGGCCTCGAGCGTGGGTGGAGTGCAATAAGTCGGGGAGGTGGGGGGTGTGCAGGAGGAGGTCGACGGGCGTCAGGAGGAGGCGCCCACCCGGATCACCGAGCGCAGGGTGCGCAGCGCCACCGACAGCGCCGCGATGTTGGGGTGCTCCAGTCGCAGGATCGAGGAGAGCGCCTTCTTCGAGCGCTCGATCGACCCGCTGTTGGCCTCCTCCCAGGCCCTCCACTGTGAGTCCGTGTCGATGCTCGCACCCGACTCCCCGGCTGCGTCGATGACGGATCGGGTGAGGGCCTCCAGCACCGCGTAGAGGTCGTCGCGCAACGCGCCACGAGCCAGGGAGTCCCAGCGGTCGTCCCGCGGGAGCCGGGTCACCTTGGTGAGCATGGCGTCGATCCCGAACCGTTCGGACACGTGGTAGTACAGCGGCGCCACCTCGGTCGGCTCCCGCCCGGTGTCGCTGGCGATGTCGATGATGTCCAGCAGAGAGTACTGGTCGAGCAGGCAGGCAGCACGCACCGCGAACTCCTCGGGGACCCCGACCTTGACGAACTCGGCAGCCCGTCGGTCCAGCCGGCGCTTCTCGTCACCGCGCAGCAGGTCCGGCACCATCGGCGAGAGCTCGCGCACGACCCCGGCGAAGCGCTCCACCTCTGCACCGATGTCCAAGGTGGCGGGTCGGGAGGTGAGGAACCAGCGGATCGCCCGATCCACCAGGCGCCGGAACTCGAGGTAGAGGACCGTCTGTGCGACGGTCGGCACGATGTTGTCGAGTGCCTCGACCTCGTGCACGAAGTCCGCCAGACCGAACACCTCTCGGCAGACGACGAAGGCCCGAGTCACCTGCTCGGGCGTGACGCCGGCCTCCTCCTGCGCGCGGAACGCGAAGGTGATGCCGCCTCTGTTGACCATCGAGTTGACCACCGAGTTGGTGATGATCTCCCGGCGCAGCGGGTGCTCGGCCAGCTCCGCGGCATACCGCTCCCTGATCGGCGGCGCGAAGTACTCCGCCAGGGTGGCCTCGAAGTACGGGTCGTCGGGGAGACCGCTGGCCAGGATGTCCTCCTTCAGCGCCAGCTTCGCGTAGGCGACGAGCACGGCGAACTCCGGGCTCTTCAGACCGAGCCCGTCGTGCGCCCGCTTCTCGAGCTCCGCGTCACTGGGCAGGAACTCCAGCCCGCGGTCGAGGTCACCGCGCTCCTCCAACCAGTGCATCAGCCGCTGGTGCACGCTCGCCATCGAGTGCTCCTGCGCGCGGGCGTTGCCGAGCAGGACGTTCTGTTCGTAGTTGTCACGCAGCACGTGGGCCGCGACGTCGTCGGTCATCGACGCGAGCAGCTCGTTGCGCGCCTCGATGTCGAGCCCGCCGCTGCGCACCACCTCACCGAGGAGGATCTTGATGTTGACCTCGTGGTCGGAGGTGTCCACGCCGGCCG
>JBDSNZ010000100.1:0-5388 GCA_039915055.1 Ornithinibacter sp. | reverse complement strand
TCATCGGTATGCCCTCTGCGCCCTCGATCGCCAACTCCGTCACCGTCCGCCTGATCCTCCCGGCCCGAGCCACCGCCGTCAGTGAGATGACCGGGGTGATCGAGGCGGCCGGCGGCATCGTCACCGGGCTCGACGTCACGGCATCCGGCGCGATGAAGATCCGTCTCGACATGACGATGCTCACGCGCGACCCCGACCACGCCGGGGCCATCGTCGAGCAGATGCGCACGGTGGAGGGTGCAGAGGTCGGCAAGGTCTCCGACCGCACCTTCCTCCTCCACCTCGGTGGAAAGCTGAGCGTGGAGTCGAAGGTTCCGATCCGCACCCGCGACGACCTGTCCCTGATCTACACCCCTGGTGTCGCGCGGGTCTGCATGGCCATCGCGGAGAACCCGGCCGACGCCCGCCGACTGACGATCAAACGCAACACGGTCGCGGTCGTCACCGATGGCACGGCGGTGCTGGGGCTCGGGGACATCGGCCCCCTCGCGGCGCTGCCCGTGATGGAGGGGAAGGCCGCCCTGTTCAAGCGTTTCGCCGACATCGATGCCTTCCCGATCTGCCTGGACACCACGGATGTCGAGGAGATCATCCTCGTCGTCAAGGCCATCGCCCCGGGGTTCGCGGGGATCAACCTCGAGGACATCTCGGCTCCCCGATGTTTCGAGATCGAGCGACGGTTGCGCGCCGAGCTCGACATCCCGGTGTTCCACGACGACCAGCACGGCACCGCGATCGTGGCGCTGGCCGCCCTGCGCAACGCGCTGCGCGTCGTGGAGAAACAACTGGAGGACGTGCGACTCGTGATGAGCGGTGCGGGCGCCGCCGGCACGGCCATCCTCCAGCTCTTCCTCGAGGCGGGGGCGCGGCACGTCGTGGTCACCGACATCGACGGCATCGTCCACCGGGAGCGTGCCGACGTGCTCTCCGGAGACCACCCTAACCACGCCTGGATCGCGGCACACACCAATGCCGAGGGGATGACGGGCACCCTGTCCGACGCGATGCGCGGAGCCGACGTGTTCGTCGGTGTCTCAGCACCGAACATCCTCTCGGAGGCGGACGTGGCGTCGATGGCACCCGGCAGCATCGTGTTCGCGATGGCCAACCCGACGCCGGAGATCGACCCCGACATCGCGGCGCGTTATGCCGCTGTGGTCGCCACCGGCCGCTCGGACTTCTCCAACCAGATCAACAACGTGCTGGTCTTCCCGGGCGTCTTCCGCGGCCTGATCGACTCCGGCGTCTCGCGGGTCAGCGTCGACGTGCTCCTGGCTGCGGCCACGGCACTGGCCGACGTGGTGCACCCGGACGAGCTGAACGCGACCTACATCATCCCGAGCGTGTTCCACCCCGACGTCAGCACGGTGGTCGCCGACGCGGTCAAGGCCGCGGTGGCTCGGCGCGACGGCCCGTGACCGACCCGGCCACGGGGCAACGCCGCAGCGCTGCGGCACGCGGGACGACTGTTGTCCTGCCCGTGCTCCTGGTGGCTTCGCTCGCCGTCCAGTGCGTCGCCCTCTACGCCCCGCAGGGTTCCGGCGTCTCACCGTTCCCGCTCTCGGACAAGGTCGTCCACCTCATGATCTTCGCCATGCCCGCCGTCCTGGCGGTGCTGGCGGGGTTCCGCCCCGTCGTGGTGCTGGGCGCACTGGGGGCCCAGGCCGTGCTCAGTGAGGTCATCCAGGGGGAGTTCCTCGCGAGCCGGTCGGGCGACCCGCTCGACGTGGTCGCCGACCTCGTGGGCGTCGGAATCGGCATCGTCGTCGGTGTCCTCCTGGTCCGGCGCCGGGAGCGCTCGCGGCTGAACCCGTCAGGGGCGGAGCGCTCGCGCTGGTAGGATGAGATTCCCCACCGGGAGCCGGACGCATGGCCGCGTCCACGTACGTCGCACCGAGCGACTCGACCGACCTCGCCCCGGTGTGCCGGTGACACCCTCGTCGATCCGGCCCACGGACGCCAGACGTCCGAGGCTCGTCTTGTTCGCCCACGCCACCGGCTAGAGACGTGTCTGTCTCTCTTTCAGCCGATGACGGAACACAGGTGAACATCCCCATGCCCAACAACACATCCGGGCCCAAGAAGGCCCGCTGGAGCACCACCCAGAAGGCCGAGGCCCGCAAGGCCCCGAAGAAGGCGCACCACCGCGGCCAGCCCGACGGCCCGCGCAGCGCCCCCAAGCGCGCCGCCCGAAGTGAGGGCGACATCGGCACCAAGCGACCGCGCGCCGAGCGCTCCCCGCGCTGGGACCGTGAGGACCCGCGCCGCACGGACCGCCCTCGCACCACCAGTCGTTCGGACGACCGGGGCGACGCGCGCGGGTCTGCGTATTCACGTGACTCCACGCCGCGATCCAGCACCCCGAGCCGCGGGAGCGGCGACCGCCGCGAGCAGCGCCCGGTGCAGCGCCCGCACGATGAGCGTCCCCGTCGTGAGCGTGGTGACCGCCCCGTGCGCGACCAGGCTCCGCGCGTGGCGGACCCGGCGCGCCGCGACCGCCATGAGGGCCGACACGTCGAGCGTGACGCCCCCCGTGCTGGCTACCGCAACGATGACCGTGGCTCCTCGCGTCCCGATGCGTCGCGTGGTGGGTATGCCGGTGACCGACCCCGTTCCGATGACCGTGGTTCCTCGCGTCCGGACCGTGGTGGCTTCCGCAGCGATGACCGTGGCAGCTCCCGCACCGATGGGTCGCGTGGTGGGTATGCCGGTGATCGGCCTCGCCGGGACGACCGCGGCGACCGGTTCGCGCCTCGTGGCGAGGACCACGCGGTGACCTTCGAAGAGGCCGAGGCGGAGCGTGCCGAGGCCGACACCTGGACGGCATACAGCTCCGCCGCCGGTGGCGCCAAGGACGTGACCGAGGACAATGGCTTCGCCGCCCTGGGCCTGCCGGAGCGCCTCGTCGAGCGGCTGGCCCGTGACGGCATCACCGAGCCGTTCCCGATCCAGGTCGCAACCATTCCCGACGCACTGGCCGGCCGCGACGTCCTCGGACGCGCCCGCACCGGCTCGGGCAAGACCCTCGCCTTCGGCCTGACGATGATCGCCCGCCTCGCCGACGGAACCCGCCCGGAGAGCAAGCGCCCGCGCTCGCTCATCCTGGTGCCGACCCGCGAGCTGGCCATGCAGGTCAGCGACGCGCTCGAGCCGTTCGTGCACGTCACCGGCCTGCGGCACAAGCTCGTTGCCGGTGGCCTGTCCTACGAGCCGCAGATCAAGGCGCTCAACAAGGGCATCGACATCCTCGTCGCGACCCCGGGCCGGCTCGCCGACCTCATGGAGCGCGGCGCGGTCGAGCTGGGCGGCGTGCAGATCGCCGTGCTCGACGAGGCAGACCACATGGCCGACATGGGCTTCCTGCCCGAGGTCACCGCGATCCTGGACGAGGTCCCTGCGGGCGGTCAGCGTCTGCTCTTCTCAGCGACCCTCGACAAGGGCATCGACACCCTCGTGGACCGCTACCTCGTGGACCCCGTCACCCACTCCACCGACGAGGCGCAGGCCTCGATCGACACCATGAGCCACCACGTGCTGCTCATCGACCCGCAGGACAAGAAGGCCCTGACGGCCGAGCTCGCCGGCCGCGGCGGTCGTGTCATCGTCTTCGCCCGCACCCAGCTCGGCTCCGACCGCATCGCGGGTGAGCTGCGCGAGCGCGGTGTCCTCGCAGCAGCCCTGCACGGTGGCCTCTCCCAGGCTGTGCGCAACCGGGTGCTGGGTGCCTTCCGCGACGGGTCGATGAACGTGCTCGTCGCCACCGACGTGGCGGCCCGCGGCATCCACGTGGACGACGTCGGCATGGTCGTGCAGGTCGATCCGCCGACGGACCACAAGGACTACCTCCACCGCGCCGGCCGCACGGCCCGCGCTGGTGAGGAGGGCGCCGTGGTCATGATCGCCCTGCCGCACCAGCGCAAGATGGTCACCCGGCTGATCGAGGGTGCAGGCGCCGAGGCGACGACCGCGAAGGTGCGCCCGGGCGACGACGTCGTGCAGGCACTCGGTGGCCGCACCCCCAGTGGGGTGCCGGTGCCGGATGCGCTGTGGCGCCCGATCCTCGAGGGCGGCAAGAACGGCGGTCGCCGTGGTGGCCGTCCCGGTGGCGGTGGCCGCCCCGCTGGTCGGCCCGGTAGCCGTCCCCAGGGCTCCGGCGGCGGACGCCCGCGCCAGAGTTCGAGCCGTCCCGGTGGTTACCGGGGCAGAATGGACGGGTGAGCGGGACCCACACCACCGGTCGGCTCCTCGTCGCGACCCCGCAGATCGAGGAGGGGGTCTTCGCGCGAGCGGTCGTCCTCGTCCTGCACCACGACGAGGACGGCGCTCAGGGAGTGGTGCTCAACCGTCCGATCGAGGCGGACGTGGACGACGTCCTCCCCGGCTGGGAGGAGCACGCGAGCACTCCCGCGAAGGTGTTCCAAGGCGGTCCTGTCGAGCTCGACTCCGCCCTGGGCCTGGTGGCAGTTCCGGGTGACTCACCCGAGCCCATGGGCGTGCGCCGGCTCTTCGGCTCGGTGGCGCTGGTCGACCTCGACACTCCGCCCATGCTCGTCGTGCCCGACCTCACCGGGCTGCGGATCTTCGCGGGGTATGCCGGGTGGTCGCCCGGCCAGCTCGAGGACGAGATTCGCACCGGCTCGTGGTTCGTCCTGGAGACAGAGCGCGGTGACGTCTTCACCGGTGAGCCGGACGGGCTCTGGCGCGAGGTGCTGCGGCGCCAGCAGGGGCCGTTGCGCTGGGTCGCGTGGTATCCCGCCGACCCGACCCTGAACTGACTCAACCCTTTCGCGGCATCCGATCCGCCCGACTTCGTCTGTCCAGATGCAGGTTCGGGGGCGCGGACACGGCGTGTCTCGGCACCATGACGGACGACGTGGGGGAGGTCGGGGCGGGTGCGTCGGCATAGAGTGGGAGGATGAGCGAGACGATGCCGCCGCTGGATGATCCGCACGCCCCACAGAGGCAGCCGCAGAGGCAGACCGCCCTGCTCGAGCGCACCGAGGCCCTTCCCGAGGTCGCCGAGCCCGGCGACCACGAGCGCCTCTCGCACTACGTCCGCAAGGAGAAGATCCTCGAGAGCGCATTGTCGGGGGACCCGGTGACGGCGCTGTGCGGGAAGGTCTGGATCCCCGGCCGCGACCCCAAGCGCTTCCCGGTCTGCCAGACGTGCAAGGAGATCTACGAAGGGCTGCGCGCCCCTGCGGACGGCGGGGAGTAGCCGGCAGGCCCCGGCCCCGACACCACCTCCTTGCTCCCCGGCGTCGGATCCTCGGGGGAAGGAGTGCTTGGCGAGCCGACCACTCCTTGAATCGCGCCACCTTGTGCGTCCCTCCGGATGGTCTGCAATGCGATCACGCGACCTCAACCTGTACACCGCCAAGCTCGGTG
>JBDSNZ010000039.1:0-8344 GCA_039915055.1 Ornithinibacter sp. | reverse complement strand
CGACCCCGACGCGCTGGAACGACAGCGGTCCCAGTGGGACTGGGCGGCATACCAACTCTCCGAACATGACAACGCGGCAGCCTGCGCCGACGCCGACCTCCACGACCAGATCTGGACCCCGCACCTCATCGACGAGCTCGACCACGCCAGCTGACGGACCCGGCGATCCGGCATCCAGCTCAGCAAGCGCCATACGGCATCCGGCACCGGCTGAACCCGGTTCCGGCTGGCCCGCGGCGATCCTCAGCCCGAGTGACCCAGGGCGAACGACCGCAGCACGCGCCACACGCCGTCAGTGTCGTGGTGGTAGAGCTCGATGCCGCTGACCATGAAGTCGCAGCGGAAGCCGGCGAGGGTGTCGAACGCGTGGTCCAGGCAGTCGTCGTCGAGCTTGTGGGCCACCGTGACGTGCGGGTGATAAGGAAACTCCAGGGTCCGTGCGACCGGCCCGCGGCGCACCTGGCGCTCCAGACCCTCGCAGGCCGAGATGCCGTGGGAGACCTGCACGAACACCACCGGCGAGACCGGCCGGAAGGTCCCGGTGCCCGAGAGCACCATCCGGAACGAGGGCGCGGCCCCGGCAACCCGACCGAGGTGCTCGGTGAAGTCGTCCAGCTCCTCCGGCGGGATGTCGGTGGGCGGCAACAGCGTCACGTGGGGCGGGATCGCGGGCGCCATCGAGTCCCCGAACGCCTCGCGGGCCTGCTGCAGCTCCGGCCCCCAGGGGTCGGGAATGGTGACTGCGACTCCGTACGTCGACATGGTGCGCGACCCTATCGCGAGGCCGGGAGCAGCCCGACAGCCTCGCGCACCCGGCTCATCGTCGCCTCTGCCACGACGCGGGCACGCTCGGCCCCGTCGGCGAGGATGCGGTCGAGCTCGGCGGGGTCCGCGAGCAGCTCGGCCATCCGCTCCCGGAAGGGGGTCACCGCCTCGACGACCACCTCCGCCACCGCCTTCTTGAGGTCGCCGTAGCCGCGGCCGAGGAACTCACGCTCCAGGTCCTCGATCCGCGTCCCCGACAGCACCGAGTGGATCACCAGCAGGTTGGACACCCCGGCCTTATGCTCGGGGTCGTAGCGCACCTCTGCGTCGGTGTCGGTCACGGCGGAGCGGATCTTCTTCGAGATGCGGGCAGGCTCGTCGCTGAGCAGCACCAGCCCCTTCTCGGGCGAGTTGGTGCCCGACATCTTCGAGGTCGGATCCTGCAGGTCCATGATCTTGGCGGACTCCTTCAGGATGTAGGGCTCCGGCACCGTGAGCACCTCACCGAACCTGCTGTTGACCCGCCCAGCGAGGTCGCGGGTGATCTCCAGGTGCTGGCGCTGGTCCTCCCCCACCGGCACGAACGCCGCGTCGTAGAGCAGGATGTCGGCCGCCATCAGCACGGGATAGGTGTAGAGCCCGACGTTGGCGTTCTGGCCCTTGGCGGTCTTGTCCTTGAACTGGGTCATCCGCCCCATCTCACCCACAGCCGTCTGGCAGCCGAGCACCCAGGCGAGCTCGGGGTGCTGCGCGACGTGGCTCTGGCAGAAGATGGCCGAGGTGCTGGGGTCGACTCCCCCGGCGATGAACTGGGCGGCGGTCACCCGGGTGCGCTGGCGCAGCACCGCGGGGTCGGTCGGAACGGTCAGCGCGTGCAGGTCGGCGACGAAGTAGTAGGTCTCGAACTCCGCCTGCAGACCCACCCAGTTGACCAGTGCCCCGAGGTAGTTGCCGAGGTGCAGCGAGTCGGCGGTCGGCTGCATCCCGGAGAGGATGCGCGGGCGTGCGGCAACAGCGGTGGGCTCGGTGGGCTCAATGGGCATCCCGCCATTGTGTCAGGGCCCTCCCTCCTAGACTCACGGGCATGAGCCGGGCTGAGCAGACCCACGTCGACGTCTTCGGTGCTCCCGCACAGGGGGTGTGGTCCGCCCCGGGGCGGGTCAACCTCATCGGGGAGCACACCGACTACAACGACGGTCTGGTCCTGCCGATCGCCCTCCCGCACCGCACGTATGCCGCGTGCTCGCCTCGCGAGGACCGCCTCCTGCGGGTGCACTCGGTGCAGACCGGCGAGACCGTGGAGGTGGGCATCGACGAGGTGAGCGCGCAGCGGCCCGGCAACTGGGCGGCATACGTCGCCGGTGTGGTGTGGGCCCTGGACCAGGACGGTTTTGCGGTCGGCGGCATGGACGTGACCGTTGACAGCGACGTGCCCGTGGGCGCGGGCCTGTCGAGCTCGGCGGCGCTGGAGTGCTCGGTCGGGGCTGCGTGCAGCGACCTCTTCGAACTGGGCCTGCTCGCGGATGACGGGGGGCGAGCGCGCCTCGCCAAGGCCTGCGTTCGCGCTGAGAACGACATCGCGGGCGCCCCCACCGGCGGCATGGACCAGTCCGCGTCGCTGCTCTGCCGCGAGGGCCACGCCCTGCTGCTCGACTGCCGCAGCGGCGCGACCGAGCACGTGCCGTTCGACCTCACGGGGGCCGGCCTGGCGCTCCTGGTCACCGACACCAAGGCGGAGCACACGCTCAACGACGGGCTGTATGCGGCGCGCCGTGAGGCCTGCGAGCGGGCCGCCGCCGAGCTGGGCGTGGCGTCCTTGCGTGACGTCGACCCGGCCGATCTCGATGCCGCCCTGGAGCGGCTCTCCGACGACGTGTTGCGCCGCCGCACCCGGCACGTCGTCACGGAGATCGCCCGCGTGGTCGAGGCCGTCACGGCACTTCGCGCCGGCGACCTCGAGGAGGTCGGGCGGCTCTTCGACGCGTCGCACGCCTCGCTGCGCGACGACTACGAGGTGAGCTGCGCCGAGCTCGACGTCTCGGTGGAGGCGGCCAGGTCCGCTGGCGCCCTCGGCGCCCGGATGACCGGCGGCGGCTTCGGCGGCTCGAGCATCGCCCTGGTCCCGACCGGCGCGGTGGAAGCCGCACAGGATGCCGTGCACGCGGCATTCGCGGCCCGTGGCTGGCACGAGCCGGTGTGTTTCGTCGTCACCGCCGGCGCCGCGGCCCACCGCGACTCCTAGCCCGCTCGACAGGCGCCTACACCTCGTAGGTCACGCTGACCTTTGCGTGGTCGCTCCACCGCTGGTCGTATGCCGCTGCCTTCCCGATCTCGGCCGACACCGCACGCTGCGCGAGCGCCCGCGACGCGAACTGGTAGTCGATGCGCCAACCCGAGTCGTTGTCGAAGGCCTGGCCGCGCCAGGACCACCACGTGTAGGGCCCGGGCCCGGCGCCGTCCAGGTGCCGCGTCACGTCGACAAATCCATGCTCTGCCCCCCACGCGGCGAGGTGGGCCTGCTCCTGCGGGAGGTAGCCCGCCTTGCCGCGGTTGCCCTTCCAGTTCTTCAGGTCATCGGCGGTGTGCGCGACGTTGAGGTCACCGGTCACCACGGCATACCGGCCCTCCTGCGCCCAGCGACTCAGCCGCTCGCCGATGGCACAGAGGAACCGCTCCTTCTCGGCCTGACGGGGTGTGCCGGCCTGCCCGGTGTGGACGTAGGTCGACGCGACGGTCACGACCTCCGCCCCACTGGCCATGGGGAGGTCGACCTCGACCCACCGGCCGGTGCCCGCGAACTCGGCGTGAAGGTCATCGCGCACCGCAATCGGCTCAAGCCGCGAGAGCACCGCCACACCGGCCCGGCCCTTGGCCTCGCTGGGGGCGTGCGCGACGTGCCACGAGGCGAGCGCGGTGTCACTGAGCGCCGCGGCGAGCTGGTCGGCGTCGGCGCGCACCTCCTGGAGGGTGATCACGTCGGCACCGGATCCCGCGAGCCAGGTCACGCCGCCCCTGCGAGCGGCTGCCCGGATGCCGTTGACGTTGGCCGAGACGATGAGCACTGCCCCATCATCTCGGGTCGGCCGCGTCAGCGGCTCAGCGGCTCAGGGTCGCCCCGGTGGCCTTCCACGGGCCCGCAGCCTGGTCGGCACGGAAGGCCTGGTCGCCGATGACGAGCCACCATGCCTTGTCGGCCCCGGTGACCGAGACCTGACCCGAGGTGGCCTTCGCCTCCACGCAGCTTCCGTCACCGTCGGGCTTGCCGTCGAGCAGCGGCACGGCCACGGCGCCGGCGCACGTCGGGTCTGCGGTCACGAGCACGCCGCCGCCGGTGTCACCGACGGTCATCGCCAGAGCGCCCTGTTCGGTGAAGATCGTGGCCCACGTGCCACCACCGTTGGTGGTGCGTCGCGCGGTGCCGTCGGCGCACAGCACGTCAGCACGCCCTCCGCTCACGGTGCTCAGGTCGAGCACGTCTGCCTTCTTCGGGCACGGAGTGACCAACGAGTCCGAGGGGGTGTGCACGCTCGCCGCGTCGTCAGCCACCCGCGACCACGCCTTCGCCGCACCCTGGGGAGGGCTCCACGACGCGCCGGAGTCACCGGTGGCCCACAGCTTCAGCGCACAGTCCTTGTCGCCCCCGGTGAAGAATCCGGCCTTCGCTGAATCGGGCCGGGGGCGCATCACCCGCCCGGGGGTGTCGTTGACGGTCCACGTCTTCCCACCGTCAGCGGTGGACCACAGGGTGCCACCGCCCTTGCAGGTGCCTGCCTCGGCGACCCACGCGACCGAGGCGGACACCCCTGCGAGGAGTCGAGTCGTCGGCGCCGGCTCGAGCGCCTTCGCGTCGGTGGTCCCCGACGGTGACGGGCTCGCCGATGCCGAGACGGACGGCGTCGGGTTGCTCATCGCCTCAGGCACCTCTGTGGGTCGGAACGCCCAGGCGATGAGGGCGGCGTCGACCACCAGGAGTGTCCCCAGGCCGATGAGTGGCACGGCCTTGCGTAGCTCCATCGCCCCAGCCTTCCAGATGACCCGGCCACCTCGCACCGGCGCGCTCCGGCAAGAAGGAGCGACCGCGCCCTCCTTCGCCACCGCGGGAAGGTCGCTCATCCGCTAGTATTTGTCTTGACGTCAAGATAACCGCCACCACCGAGGAGCAACGAGGCACCCCATGGCAACGATCTTCTACACGCTCACCGACGAGGCCCCGATGCTGGCCACCTACTCCTTCCTGCCGGTGGTGCAGGCCTTCGCGTCCTCGGCCGGAGTGGACGTGGAGACGCGTGACATCTCCCTCGCCGCGCGCATCCTCACCCTCTTCCCCGAGCACCTGGGCGAGGAGCAGCGGGTCGAGGACGATCTCGCCGAGCTCGGCGCCCTGGCAACCACGCCCGAGGCCAACATCATCAAGCTGCCCAACGTCTCTGCCTCGATGCCGCAGCTCAAGGCCGCGATCAAGGAGCTCCAGGGCCAGGGTTTCGCCCTCCCCGACTACCCCGATGAGCCGTCGACCGAGCAGGAGCGCGACATCCGCTCCCGCTACGACAAGGTCAAGGGCAGTGCCGTGAACCCCGTCCTGCGCGAGGGCAACTCCGACCGTCGCGCCCCCGCCGCCGTCAAGAACTACGCCCGCAAGCACCCGCACTCGATGGGTGCGTGGAGCAGCGAGAGCAAGACCAACGTCGCCACGATGGGCGCCGACGACTTCCGCGACAACGAGCAGTCCGTGGTGCTGGCTGGCGACGACACCCTCACCATCCGCCACGTGGCTGCTGACGGCACCACGACCACGCTCAAGGACGGTCTGAGCGTGCTCGACGGTGAGGTCGTCGACGCCACCGTCATTCGCGTCGCCGCCCTCGACGCCTTCCTGCGCGAGCAGATCGCCCGCGCCAAGGCAGAGGGCGTGCTCTTCTCGGTGCACCTGAAGGCCACGATGATGAAGGTCAGCGACCCGATCATCTTCGGCCACGTGGTGAAGGCATGTCTTCCGGCTGTCTTCGATCAGTACGGCGCCGACCTCGCCGCTGCAGGCCTGTCCGCGAACAACGGGCTCGGCGGCATCCTCGACGGGCTGTCGGCCCTCCCCAACGGAGAGGACATCAAGGCCGCCATCGACAAGGGCCTCGCCGACGGCCCGCGGCTGGCGATGGTGAACTCCGACAAGGGCATCACCAACCTCCACGTGCCCAGCGACGTCATCGTCGACGCCTCCATGCCCGCGATGATCCGCACCTCCGGGCACATGTGGGGAGCGGACGGCGACGAGCACGACACCCTCGCCGTCATCCCCGACAGCTCGTATGCCGGGGTCTACCAGGCCGTCATCGAGGACTGCCGCGCGCACGGCGCCTACGACCCGACCACGATGGGCTCGGTGCCCAACGTCGGCCTGATGGCCCAGAAGGCCGAGGAGTACGGCAGCCACGACAAGACCTTCGAGATGGAGGCCGACGGCCGGGTCGAGGTGCTCGACTCCTCCGGCGAGGTGCTGATGAGCCACGACGTCGCCGCCGGGGACATCTGGCGCGCCTGCCAGACCAAGGATGCCCCGATCCGCGACTGGGTCAAGCTCGCCGTCACCCGCGCCCGCGCCTCGGGCACCCCCGCGGTGTTCTGGCTCGACGACACCCGCGCCCACGACCGCAATCTCAAGGCCAAGGTCGCGACCTACCTGGCCGAGCACGACACCGACGGCCTCGACATCCAGGTGCTCTCCCCCATCGAGGCCACCAAGCTCTCCGTGGAGCGCATCCGCCGTGGTGAGGACACCATCTCGGTCACCGGCAACGTGCTGCGCGACTACAACACCGACCTCTTCCCGATCCTCGAGGTCGGCACCAGCGCCAAGATGCTCTCCGTCGTGCCGCTGATGAACGGCGGCGGACTCTTCGAGACCGGCGCCGGCGGTTCGGCGCCCAAGCACGTGCAGCAGCTGCTCCAGGAGGACTACCTGCGCTGGGACAGCCTCGGTGAGTTCCTGGCGCTCGCCGAGAGCTTCCGTCACGAGGCCGAGGGCGGCAACGCCCGCGCCGGCCTCCTCGGCGAGGCCCTCGACCGCGCCACCGAGCGCCTGCTCAACGAGAACAAGTCCCCCGCCCGTCGGGTCGGCCAGATCGACAACCGCGGCAGCCACTTCTGGCTGGCGCGCTTCTGGGCGCACGAGCTGGCGACCCAGACCGACGACACTGAGCTCGCGACGGCATTCGGCCCGGTCGCAGCGGCGCTGGCCGAGGCCTCAGACACCATCGAGGCCGAGCTCCTCGCCGTGCAGGGCCACCCGGCCGACATCGGCGGCTACTACCACCCCGACGGCGAGAAGGCCGCCGCGGTGATGCGTCCCTCGAGCACGTTCAACGAGATCCTCGCCGCCCTGGCCTGACCGACGGGCCCGCGCCACTGCGCGTCAGTGGTGGTGCTCGGCCTCGTCGGCCTCGGCCTTGGTGACGTGGATCGTGCCGTGCGGGTGCTCGGCAGGGCCGTAGATCGAGTACAGCTTCAGCGGGCGGTCACCGGTGTTGACGACGTTGTGCCACGAACCGGCCGGGATGAGCACGACGTCGTCGTCGGCGATGGCGGACTCGAACGACATGTCGTCGCGGTCGGGCCCCATGTAGACCAGGCCCGAGCCAGCCTCGACGCGCAGGAACTGGTCGATGTCGTGGTGCACCTCGAGGCCGATCTCCTCCTCGGGCTGCAGGCACATCACGGTGAGCTGGAGGTGGCGGCCGGTCCACAGCGTCGTGCGAAAGGTGTCGTTGCCCAGCGTCGCGGCCTCGATGTCGGTGACGAACGGTGCGGGTCCGTGGTCGGTCATGGCTCTCCTGGGTGCAAGTGTGCGGCTGGGCGCACCAACCTATCGACTCCTCGAGCACCCCGGACCCGACTCCGCGCACGCCGGGTGCCGGATGCCGGGTGCCGGATGCCGGATGCCGGATGCCGCGTGCCGGGCGAACCCTCCCGGCATCCGGTGTGTCCCGCGCCTGATCAGCCCTGCGCGGGCACACTTCTCCCATGACCACACCCACGATGGCCCAGCGCCTCGGCGCAGAGTTCCTCGGCACGTTCTGGCTCGTCTTCGGCGGCTGCGGCGCGGCGATCTTCTCGGCCACCTTCCTCTCCCCCGTCTCCGGTGGCGCGGTGCAGATCGGCATCGGGTTCCTCGGCGTCGCCCTGGCCTTCGGCCTCACCGTCGTCACGATGGCCTACGCCGTCGGGCACATCTCCGGCGCCCACTTCAACCCCGCCGTGACCATCGGTGTCGCGGTGGCGAAGCGGTTCGAGTGGAAGGACGTGCCGGCATACGTCATCACCCAGGTCGCCGCCGGTCTCCTCGCCGGCACCGCCCTCTACGGCATCGCGAACGGCAAGGCCGGCTTCGACGCGACCGGGCACATGGCGGCCAACGGCTACGGCACGCACTCCCCCGGCGGCTACTCGCTCACCGCGGTGCTCGTCGCCGAGGTGCTGCTCACCGCGATCTTCGTCTACGTGATCCTCGGCGTCACCGACTCGCGCGCCCCCGAAGGCTTCGCGCCGCTGGCGATCGGCCTGACCCTGACCATCATCCACCTCA
>JBDSNZ010000302.1:0-7166 GCA_039915055.1 Ornithinibacter sp. | reverse complement strand
GCATCGTCCCGCCGTAGATCTCGGGGGCCACACTCGCGGCATAGGCAGCGTCACGGTGACGACGGGGTGTCGACATGATCGTGAGCACCCGCGGGTGGGCGGGCACCATCAGGGCTCCGGTGCCGGTCGCGACGAGCACCACCCGGCGCACCCGGCGCGGCGCCTGCACGGCAAGCTGCTGCGCGAGGCCACCTCCCCAGGAGAGCCCGAGCACGTCGAAGCGGCGGTGCCCCAGCTTCGCCATCAGCGCGATCACCCACGACGCCAGCCCCGCGACGGCATACGGGAACGGGGGCAGTGCCGAGCCACCGACTCCGGGCACGTCGAAGCGCACGACACCCCGGTCGGGGCTCAGCTCGTCGACCAGCGGCTGCAGCGCCTCGAGGCTGGCGCCGATGCCGTTGCAGAGCAGCAGCGGGACCGTGTCGGTGAAGGAGCCGACGCCGGGGCGCACCGAGACCCGGGCGGTGATGCCGCGCACCGTGACGTTGTGCACGAGGTCCGCCCCTCGCGAGGACGCGTGATCAGCGGTCATGGACGTAGGTCCCAGGCGCTGGGTCCAGCGGCGTATGGCGGGCGTTGCCCAGCGCTCGCGGCTTGGTGCGCTCCGCGCCGTTTCGGGCCGAGAGCCACTCCACCCAGTCATCCCACCAGCTGCCCCTGACGGTGACCGCCCGGCTCAGCCACGCCTGGGGGTCCTGCGGGTTGTCACTCCCCTTCTGACCGCTCCCGGAGGGTGAGGTCTGGAAGCTGGCCTTGGGGTTGCCGGGCGGGTTGACCATGGCCGCGATGTGACCGCTCGTCGAGAGCACGAACCTGGTGTCGCCACCGAGGAGCTGGGTCGTCTGGTAGCAGGACTCCCACTTGCACAGGTGGTCGGCGATGCCGGCCACGACGTAGGCATCGGTCGTGACCGTGCCGAGGTCGACCTTGGTGCCGAGCATCGTCGCCGCTCGAGGCTCCACCAGCGCATTGCGGATGGCGAGGTCCATGAAGTCGCGGTGCATGGCCGCGGTCATCCGCACCGGGTCAGCATTCCAGTAGAGGATGTCGAAGGCCTTGGGGGCGTGACCCATCAGGTAGTTGTTGACCCAGTAGTTCCAGATCAGGTCGTTGGGCCGCAGCCAGGCAAAGATCTCGGCGAGCATGCGCCCGTCGAGATACCCCTTCTCCCGCGAGGCCTGGGTGGCCGCGGCCGCCGCCTTGGGTGACAGCAGCGCACTGGTGACGCCGGCCCGCTTCTGGTCGAGAACGGTCACGGCCAGGCTGTAGGACGCGACGCGATCCTGCTCGCCGATCTCGGCGAGGTGAGCCATCACCATGGAGGAGATCATGCCGCCGGAGCAGATGGCGAAGATCGATGTCCTGGGCTGCCGGGTGATGTCCTCGCAGGCCGTCATCGCCTCGAGGATCGCCTGCCCGTAGGTGTCCAGACCCCAGTCGGCGTGACGCACGTCGGGGTTGCGCCAGGAGATGCAGAAGACCTGTTGGCCGCTCTGGACGAGGTGCTCCACGAGCGAGCGCTTCTCAGCGAGGTCGATGACGTAGTACTTGTTGATCGTCGGCGGCACGATCAACACGGGCACCGAGCGGACCTTGGGGGTCTGCGGGGTGTACTGGATCAGCTCGAACACATCGGTGCGCAGCACGACGGCGCCCGGGGTGACCGCGAGGTCGCGACCGATCTCGAACGCGTCGGCCTCCACCATGGAGGGCACGCGCGGGGCGGAGGCGAAGTCCTTCACGAAGCGCCGGCCACCTTCGAGGAAGTTGCCGCCCCCGGTGTCGATCGTGCGCTTGATGACCTTGGGGTTGAGGACCGGGTTGTTGCTCGGTGCTGCCGCCTCGACCAGGTTGTCGACGATGAAGCGCATCCGCTGGTCGTCGCCCCAGTCCAGCTCGGCGTCCTGCACCAGGCCACGGGCCGCTTCGCCGCAGGCGAGGTAGGCCTGCAGGGTGCGCGTGAAGGCGGGGTTCTTGACCCACGCCTCATCGCTGAACCGGCGGTCCTTCGCATCGGGCGCCAGCCGCGACCGGCCGAGACCGACTCGGGTCAGCTCGACGGCCAGGGCGACCGTGCGCTTGGCGACCGACCGGGGATGACGGGCGAGCCCGGCGGTGAAACTGACCCCCGCCATCCCCGGGACGAACCGACGGATGGGGCCGGTGCTGGCGCTCGACAACAGCAGGTCGAGCGGGGTCGCCAGCGCCGTGCTGGCCAAGAGCTCGGCCGACTCCTGGGTCTCGTCCTCGTCGGAGGAGCGGTCTCTGCGCTGCCGTGCTGCGGAGCTCAGCGTGTCGGCGTGGTTGCTCACGGGTGCCTTTGGACTACGTCGTCGTGCGTCATGCCGTCCCACGGGGCCGGCCGGGCCGCCCGGCCGCAGGTTCGCGTCGCGGGGTCTGCCCCTACTCTCCACGATCGGTTTGTCGAGCGCTACTGGTCATCGATGGGTCAGCGAACGCACCCGCTCCCGGCCGGCCTCGAGCATCTCTGCAAAGGACCCGGTGCTCGCGGTTGACCAGGTGTCCAGATCGGCGAGGGCTCCGACGATGAACGCGGCATCCACCTCGCTCAGTCGTGACGCGACCTCGGGCAGCTCTTCGTTCTCCTCGGCGTGGGCGTGATAGGAGCCGATTCCGAGATCTTCCGCGCGTCTACTGCACGAGGGACCGGCCGACGATTGGCGTGGGAGCCCACAGAGATTCCGATGCCGATGCCGTGTGGAAGGCAGGGGCAACCTGCTCGCCCTTGACGAGAGGGGCCACCGCACTTCATCCTCTAACTATGTTAGGAGAATCGAACGTTGATAGGATCGCTCGTCGTCGTGCGGGCACGCGGGACGAGATCCTCGACGCCGCGTGGGCGGTGGTGCGTGAGTCGGGATGGTCCGGACTCACGCAGCGAAGTGTTGCCGAGCGAGTCGGCATGCGAGCACCCTCGCTCTACGGACACTTCGACTCCAAGCTCACGATCATCGATGCCATGTTCGGGCAGGCGTGGGCCCAGTTCGACGCAACCGCAGCGGCGCTCGAGCCCGACCTCCCCGAGGACCCGCGCGCAGCGCTGCTGGCGAGCGCGACAACCTGGCTCGACGCGATGTCGGCGGACCCCGAACGGAACGCACTGATGAACCAGAGTCCCATCCCAGGTTTCACCCCGAGCGCGGCGTCGTACGCGTTGGCCGTCCAGAGCATCGAGCGACTCCACCGCCTCCTGGACCGTCTGGCCATCACCGACCCCGACGCCGCCGACCTGTGGACCGGGCTGCTCGCCGGCCGGGCCAGCCAGCAGAACGCCAACGACCCGGGGGGCGAGCGCTGGCGTCGGCTCCTCCCCCGCGCGGTCGACATGTTTCTCAGCGAAGTCCGACCCGACACAACACCCGACACAACCCCGAGGAAGAGGACCCCATGAAGACCACCGACCACCCCCACACCGAGACTGGCCCCCGGCGGCCCCGCATGGACCGCGAGGTGGCGATGCGCCTCGCGGAGACGGAGTACGAGCGCTCCCTCGACCTGCTGCGCGCACTCTCGTCCGACGACTGGACCAAGCCCACCGACTGTCCCGCGTGGGACGTCAGAGCGATGGCGGGACACACCACCGGGATGGCGCTGATGGCGACCGGGATGAAGGAGACGCTGCGGCAGTCGATGCTCGCCAAGCGCCGCGGCGGCGTCCCCCTGGACGCACTCACCTCCTTGCAGGTCCAGGAGCATGCCGCCCTCACGACGAGCGAGCTCCTCAACAGGTTCGCCGAGATCGGCCCTCGCGCCGCCCGCGGACGCCGCCGGACCCCCACCCTGGTGCGCCGGATGAAGCTGCCGGGTCCTCAGGACGTCGCCGGCAAGAGCGAGCACTGGACCAACGGATTCCTGATCGACACGATCCTGACCCGTGACCCGTGGATGCACCGCATGGACATCTGCCGGGCGACCGGGCACGAACCTGTGCTCACCGCCCAGCACGACGGTCGACTCGTTGCCGATGTCGTCGATGAATGGGCCGGCCGGCACGCCCGCCCCTACCAGCTCCACCTCACCGGCACAGCGGGTGGCCGCTTCTCACACGGCGATGACGGACCCGAGCTGACGCTCGACGCCGTTGACTTCTGCCGCATCCTGTCCGGTCGTCCCGTCCACCAGACGTCGTCGAACGACCTCTTGGAGGTGGCCGTGCCCTTCTGAGGGCATCCGTCGGAGGGAGAGCCCGTGAGAACCCCCTGCGCCCTGCGCCAACCGGGGCTTCAGCCTGACGCGCCTGGGGCGGCGGTGGTTTCCGGTCTGCTTGGATGGCCTCATGGATCCCGTGGTCACTGTCGCCGGAGGTCAGGTCGTTGGCATCACGCAGGCGGGGGTGAACGCCTTCCTCGGCATTCCGTATGCCGCCCCGGCGATCGGGCCCGACCGATACCGCGCCCCGCAGCCGGTGCGTCCGTGGGAGGGCCGACGCGACGCGACGCGCCACGGCCCCACGCCGGCGCAGACTCCCTACCCGGCCCCGATGGACGCGGTGCTCCCCAGCTCGGTGACCCCCGGCGCGGACTACCTCAACGTCAGCGTATGGGCTCCCGCCGAGGGCGCAGACCTGCCCGTGATGGTGTGGCTCCACGGTGGCGCCTTCGTCCGCGGCGCGAACTCCATTGCGACGTATGACGGTTCGGCGTTTGCACGAGATGGCGTCGTCATGGTCGGCGTGAACTACCGCTTGGGCGCCCCGGGGTTCGCGGCCCTCGACGGCGCCCCCACCAACCTCGGTCTGCGTGACCAGCTGGCCGCGCTGGCTTGGGTCCGCGACAACGTGGCCGCGTTCGGTGGCAACCCCGACCAGGTGACCCTCTTCGGCGAGTCCGCCGGCGCGATGAGCGTCGCGACCCTGATGGCCTCGCCCGCTGCGCGGGGTCTGTTCCACCGGGCGATCGTCCAGAGCGGTGGGGCCACCGCGGTCTGCTCCCTCGACGATGCGCGCCTGGTCAGCGGCGAGCTGGCAGCACAGCTCGCGGTGCCCGCCACCGCGGAGGCGTTCGGAGAGATCGACCCGGACGACGTGCTCGCCGCGCAGACCGCCGTGGCGCTGGCGATGCAAGCCGACCCGAGCCCCGGCCGCTGGGGTGTGACCACTCTGAGGGGCGGGCTCGGCATCATGAGCCTCTTCCCGGTGGTCGACGGTGACGTGGTGCCCGAGGTGCCCCAGGCGGGCATCGCCGGTGGGTCAGCCGCCGGTATGCCGCTGTTGATCGGGACCACGAAGGAGGAGTACCGCCTGTTCCTGGTCTCCACCGGTCTTATCGACGCGGTGACCACGGAGATGCTGCCGTCGCTGGCGGCGCGCTACGGCTGGCCGGCCGAGGCCATCGAGACCTACACCGCCAACCGACCCGGCGCGTCGGCCGGCGACATCGCCAGCGCCATCCTCACCGACGCCGCCTTCCGCGTGCCGACCACCGCCCTCGCCGCAGCCCAGCACGCCGCTGGCGGCAGGGTCTACAGCTACGAGTTCGCCTGGCCGACACCCGTCGCGCGCCTGGGGGCGTGTCACGCCCTCGAGATCGGGTTTGTCTTCGACACCGTCGGACAACACTCCGCGATGGCGGGCGAGACCGCCCCGTCACAGCTGGCCGACGACATGCACCGAGCCTGGGTCGCCTTTGCCCGCGACGGTGACCCCGGCTGGACCGCGTGGACGCCGGACCACCCGGCAGTGATGACCTTCGCCCTCGAGTCCGCGGTCGTGACCGGCCCACGTGCCGACGAGCTGGCCCTCTGGTCTGGGAGTCCACACGACACTGGGCAAGCGCACTAAAGGCGCGATGGTCCGGCCTGCCCACACTCGGCGGCCGAGAACTGCTGACGAATCAACGGGGGCAGGTCAGGGTTTCGAGGTCTCCGACGGTGATCACCCAGTCATGGCCAATTTGAGAGCTAGTGTCTCTCCTCTCGTTGCTGACCCTCCGGCGCGAGGCCGCCCCGGTGGGCGGCCAGGACGCCGGTGGGCGCGCCCCCACCGGCGGGTGCGGTCAGTGGCCCACCCGGTGCAACGGCGTGAGGGGGCCGTCCATGGCGAGCGAGGCCTTGGCCACTCGTCCGGGTTGGCCTGGCACGAGAGCCATCAAGTGAAGAGCAGCGCGAGGTAGGTGTCGCGGGTCACCCGGCCAGCCGTGGGCCCGCATCACGCCCCGGGCGAGCTGCTCGAGCGTGCGCGGCTCCGGTCCGGTGACGTCGATGGTCTGACCGCGCAGGTGCGGGTCGAAGACGGCGCCGACGACGTGAGCGGCCACTGCGTCGACAGGCGTCCACGCGAAGGGGTTGTCACCGCGCCCGAACACGACGGGTCGACACCGCCGCCCCGCTGTCTGCTCGAGGATGCCCACCCAGGTCTCCTCGAAAGCGTCGGGGCGGATGATCGTCCACGGGATCCCGCTTCGACGCAGATGCTCCTCGGCGGCATACTTCATCCGGAACAACGGCATTGGGCTGTCGGCAGCAGCCCCCAGCACCGACACCAGGACCACGGCGGCACCGGCCCGTGCGGCTGCGTCGATGAACGCGATGTTGCCGTCCCGGTCCACGCCTGCTGGCGACTGGCGAGGAAACCCGGTGACACAGGAAACAGCGACCGAGACCCCCGCCAGGTCGTGCTCGGTGACGTCGCGTAGATCCCCGTCGGTGTGGCGGCTCAGAGCGCGCACGGTCTCTCCGCGCGCCTCGAGCAGCTCGACAACGCGTGACCCCAACCGCCCGGTGCCGCCGGCCACCATAAGCATCAGGACAAGACCCTGGCCACGGCTGCGTCGGCGTCGGCCTCGGAGAGGTCGACCGGCTCGAGGTAGAACCGAGCGGCGGCTGCCCGCCCATCGCGCACGGTGAACACGATCGCGCCTCGCATCAGGTGGAGCGCACCATCGGCCCGGGTGCCCCGCATCTCCCACTCGCTCCAGACCGTGTCCCCGTCCTGGACTGAGGCGAGCAAGGTCGCCGTGTGATCTGGGACGGCGGCGAAGATCCGAGCCCAGTTCGCACCCACCTGCCCCGGGCCAGTGAAACCCCGCCCCGGATGGGCAGGGGTCTGGTTGACGTAGTCATCGGCGAAGCAGTCCAGCACCTGCTCCACACTCCTGCTGTTGGTCGCGTCGAGCAGCTGCAGCGCGAAGGCCGCGTGTCCCATC
>JBDSNZ010000254.1:0-4432 GCA_039915055.1 Ornithinibacter sp. | reverse complement strand
CGGCGGTGCCGGTGGTGTCGACGACGACGAGGTCACCGGGGCCGAGGTCGCGGGGGGCCTTCCACACGAGGACGTGGTCTCCTGGTTCGAGCGTGGGAGCGAGGTCGTCGCTGGTCACGACGACGGTCTGCAGGACGAGGGCCTGCACGAGGGCGGCGAGCACGATGGCAGCCGCCAGCAGCACCACCAGCCGCGCACGCCGCGACCCGGCGCCCGCCACGATGGCGGAGGCCGGGTCGACGTCGGTCGGCGCACTCACCCGTGGAGCGTAGTCCGAGAAGGTGACACGCAGGCGCGCGGTGCGGGTGACTACCTGGCCACCGGGGCGTCGCGCTTCTCCTTGATCTTGGCGGCCTTGCCGCGAAGGTCACGCAGGTAGTAGAGCTTGGCGCGGCGCACGTCACCGCGGGTGACGACCTCGATGTGGTCGATGATCGGCGTGTGCAGCGGGAAGGTGCGCTCGACACCCACCCCGAACGAGACCTTGCGCACGGTGAAGGTCTCGCCGATGCCACCACCGTGGCGGCGGATGACGACACCCTTGAAGACCTGGACTCGGGCGCGCGTGCCCTCGATGACCTTGACGTGGACGTTGACCGTGTCTCCGGCGCGGAAGGCCGGGATGTCGGACCGCATCGAAGCCTGGTCGATCTCGTCGAAACGCTGCATGACGGATGTCGCTTTCTCGCGGCCTGCCACAGGTCACCCGCGCGTGTCGGTGGTGCATCGTTGTCAGTGGTGAGCTCCATCGGGCCGCATGCTGGTCGGACCATGGTCCGGGCACTCCCCCTGTGGCGGGGGCCGTTCGTCGGTGGGGCGCAGCGGCCCAGTCTGCCAGAGGTCTGCCCGAGCGACGAAATCCCGTCCGGCCCCCCCGCGGGGGTCGACGAGCCACCACGCGCGGTGGCGTGCACGGCATACGGTGTCCCGGTGACGATCGACCCGGGCTGGCCCGTTGCCTTGGCCATCACCCTGCTGCTGAGCCTCACCGTGACGATGTATGTCCTCGGGGGCCTGCCGCACCCGCGCTCGACCGTCGTGGCGGCCGCGCGAGCCATCGTGCAACTGAGCGTCGCGGCGCTGGTCATCGCGAGTGTGATCAGCTCGCTCGCGCTCTCGATCCTGCTGCTCTGCGGGATGTTCGTCGTGGCCGTGGTGACCACCGTGCGCCGGGTGGAGGCCAGGGGTGCATGGCCGTGGGCGACGGTCGCGATGCTCGCCGGGCTGCTACCCGTCGTCGCCATCATCCTGCTCACCCGCACGGTGCCGCCGACGGGCATCGCCCTGGTCCCCGTCGTCGGGATCCTCGCGGGCAACACGATGAACGGCCACACGCTCGCAGCCCGGAGGGCGTTCGCGGCCCTGCGTGAGGAGCAGGGACAGTACGAGGCGGGCCTGTCGATCGGGCTCACCCGGGCGCAGGCGATCGACGAGGTGATCCACCGGCGGGTGCCCGAGGCGCTCATCCCGGGTCTGGACCAGGTGCGCACCGCCGGTGTCGTGACCCTCCCGGGGGCCTTCATCGGTGTGCTGCTCGGCGGCGGCACGCCCGCACAGGCGGCAGCGGCGCAGGTGCTCGTGCTGATGGGGATCATGGCGGCGCAGACCACGACCGCCGTGGTCGCGGAGCGACTCATCGGCAAGGCGCTCCTGCTGCCCGATGACCTCAAGGTCAGCCTGCGCCCCTGACCAGCGGCCCCGCCCCCACTCCTCCCTAACCTCTGCTAGCAGAGGTTCGTGCTCCGACGACAGGGTGGAACCTGTGGGTGGCGCAGAAACCTCTGCTGAGCCATGTTGCCCTCGCCACTCAGCAGAGGGTGGAGCTCGAACCACAGGGTGGAACCTGTGGGGTGGCGCACGAACCTCTGCTGAGCGCTCAACGAGCTGCAGATCCGCGAGCGCGCCGCGCTCACAAACGACCAGGTCATCGAGCAGCTCCAGGCAGCCATGTTGCCCTCGCCACTCAGCAGAGGGTGGAGCTCGAACCACAGGGTGGAACCTGTGGTTGGCGCACGAACCTCTGCTGAGCGGCCACCCCGACCGGACCGGATGCCGAGTTGCCGGCGCAGCCTTCACTCACGGCATCCGGTCCGTCTCTCTGGACAGCCCAGCACAGCGTGCAGCTCGAACCACAGGGTGGAACGTGTGGTTCGTGCACGAAGCTCTGCTATAGCAGAGGTTCGTGCGCGAGGAGGGAAAGGGGAAAGCGTCAGGGGCGGCGGGGCTTGGTGAGGTCGACCGCGCCGGGGTACGTCGGCTCGCCCGGAGCGGGCCGGTAGCCGGCTCGGCGGTAGAACCGATGGTTGTCCTTCGCGAGGACCCCGGTGGTCAGCCAGTAGCGCCTGACCGTCGCAGGAGCTGCAGCCTCGGCGAGTGCCAGCAGCTCTCGCCCCAGACCGCGGCCCTGCAGGTCGGGCGCGACCATCAGCCGGCCGACCTCCCACACCGCCTCGTCGCCGGACCGAACGCGTCCACGCACCGAGCCCACCAGGCGACCGGGGATGCCGTCCACGGCCACCGTGCGCACGGCATACGTCAGCCACTCCACCACCCCGGAGACGACCTCCTCGTGCGTCTCGGCCAAGGGTGGCACCACCCACTGACCCTGCGCCCGCACACCCTCCTGGACCCAGCAGGCCCGTTGGAGCACGAGCAGCTCGGCCGCATCCGCGGGTGTCGCGACCCGCACGTCGAGGTCTACCAGCGCCCGGGCGGTCGCCGAGAGCGGCAGCAGGTCGGGGCGGCGGGCGGCGGTGCGCTCGAGCCGCTGCTCGTGGCGCCAGGCTGCGATGGCCCCGTGGTCGCCCGAGAGCAGCACCGACGGCACGTCGCGCACCGTGCCGTCGTCGTCCCAGGACGCAGGGCGGGTGTAGACGGGATACTCCAGCAGCCCGTCCTCGTGCGACTCCTCGACGAGGGACTCCGCGTTGCCGACGACCCCGGGCAGCAACCGCCCGACCGCCTCGACCATCGCGAGCACGGCAACCTCCCCGCCGTTGAGCACGTAGTCGCCGAGCGAGACCACCGTGACCGGCATCCGCTCCGCCGCGTGCTCGTGGACGCGCTCGTCCAGCCCCTCGTAACGACCGCACGCGAAGGCCAGCCACGGCTCGGTCGCGAGCTGCTTGGCGAGCGCCTGGGTGAAGGGCACGCCACCCGGGCCGGGCACGATCAGGTGCGGCACCGCGGCGCCGTCCGGCCCCGGCCCCTCGGCGACCACCGCGTCGAGCGCGGCCGCCCACGGCTCGGGCTTCATGACCATGCCCGCGCCACCGCCGAACGGGCTGTCGTCCACCGTGCGGTGGCGGTCGTGGGTGAAGCCGCGCAGGTCGTGCACCCGCACGTCGAGGATGCCGTCACGTCGCGCCCTGCCGATGAGCGAGAGCTCGAGGGGCGCAAGGTAGTCGGGGAAGATCGTGACGACGTCGAGGCGCACCGCGCTCACTCCGCCAGGTCGAGCAGGCCCGCGGGCAGGTCGAGCACCACGGTTCCGCCGGCGACGTCGACCTCGGGAACGAGCGCCACCACGAACGGGACCCGGGCGAGGCGCCCGTCGGGTAGGCGCACCCCGAGCCGGTCCTGGACCGTGCCGACCTCGAGGGAGGCGACCTCCCCGAGCACCTCACCGGTCGGCGAGACCGCGCGCAACCCCACGAGCTCCGCCTCGCCGAAGACGTCGTCCTCCGGGGCGTCCTCGTCCGCCAGGTCGCCGGCATCCACCACCAGGCGCGTGCCCCGCAGGCTCTCGGCGCCGGTGCGGTCGGGGATCTCCTCGAAGGCCACCAGCCAGACGCCGTTGTGCACCCGGGTGGAGCGCACCCTCAGGGCGCGAGGCACACCGGTGCCGGTGGTGGCCTCGGTGTCGATCACCGTGCCGACCGCCAGCCGCTTTTCCGGCTCGTCGGTGTGCAGCTGCACGGTCACCTCGCCGAGCAGTCCGTGCGGCTTGCCGATCCGGGCGATGACGATGGGGTCGGTCACGGAGTCCATCCTGTCGGGAAAGACGACGGCGGGGTATGCCGGGGAGTCTCCTCCCGGCACACCCCGCCGATCGGGCGGTCGGGTCAGCGGACCCGGTCGGTGTCGACGATGTCGATGCGGACCTGGCGCCCACCCGCGAGCGCACCCATGACGGTGCGCAGCGCGCTGGCGGTGCGACCTGAGCGACCGATCACGCGACCGAGGTCCTCGGGGTGCACCCGCACCTCGAGGGTCTCACCGCGGCGCTGGTCCTTCTGGCGCACCTGCACCTCGTCCTTGTGATCGACGATGCCCGTCACGAGGTGCTCGAGAGCCTCCTCGAGCACGGTCAGGCCTTCTCGGCAGCGGCGTCGGCGTCCGTGTCGACGCTCTCGGCGGCCGCGCCGCCACCATCGGTGTCGGCTGCGACGGGGACGGCCTCGGCCGCGGACGCAGCAGCCGTCGGAGCCTC
>JBDSNZ010000224.1:0-2830 GCA_039915055.1 Ornithinibacter sp. | reverse complement strand
CTGGCTCATCTTGCCTCCTGCTCGGGGACCGGAGCCCCGACCGGGCGCCTGTTCAGAACAGTGGCCGAACGACCCAGGAGACGCAACCACCCGGCGTGATCCGGTCCACGGCGGCAACCTTGCCGTTTTGCCTGAATTGAGAAACTTAACCGGTATCTTCGGTCACGAAGTCTCGAAATTCAGGGAGCACCATGAACCGCTCACGGCGCCGGATCCCGGCGGCTCGCCCGCTGCTGGCTGCCCTGCTCGTCCTCGCGCTGACAGCGTGCGGCTCGAGCGGCTCGGGCGACTCCGGCAACAGGGGCGCGCCCGCGACGCAGCCGAGCACCGCACCGGTGGACTCTGCCGTGAAGGTGGTCGGTCTGCCCGAGGGCACCGAGGCGTCGGTCAAGGACACCGCGGCCGCGGGTGGGGACGGCGAGAACCTCACGTTCGTCTCGCCGCTCTACACCCTGGCCCCGGGCGGTGCGCTGGAGAGCCCGGTCACGGTCCGCCTCGAGCTCGACAACGCCCTGCCCACCGACGCGACCGTGCTGGTGGCCACGCGTGACACCGACCAGCAGCCCTACAAGTTCGTGCGCGCCTACCTCACCACCGACCAGCAGCACGTGCAGTTCACCACCCGCACGCTCAATCAGGTCGGTGCCGTCTCGGTCGACGTGCCAAGTGCGCTGGAGAGCCTGCAGACCGACGTGCGCAGCGGCCTCGCGGCAGGGGTTGTCGCCAGCGTGCGCAGGCCTGCGTGCCAGGGGGCCGGCGAGGCCCGCAAGGACGGGTACTCCATCGCCGCCTCCCCGAAGAAGACACTGTTCGCCTGCTTCGGGGTCGAGGGCGGAAAGCGGGTCGTGAAGCTCACCAACCGCCGCCGCGTCCCGGTCCAGGTGAGCCACCCCGGGGCGGCCACGGTCAGCAACCCCCGAGTCGCCGCCTGGAGGTCGTGGAGCGGGCCGCTGGGTCTGGCGAACACCTTCCTGCCCCCGGGGCAGAGCGTCACCTACGACGCCGACCTGCAGCCCAGGAGTCGGTTGGTCCTGACCTCGACGTCGACGCCGACGGCGCAGTCGCTGAGGCTGCTGCAGGCCACCGTGCGTGCGCTGGTGCTCCGGCTGACGGCGTTCGGGACCGAGGCGCCCACCGCGGCGAGCGCCTTCGCAGCGATGCTCGCGATCCCGTCCTGCCGACGCAGCCTCGAACGTGGGGGAGCAGCACTGCTCACCGAGTGCCTCGGTCAGTCGCAGGTCGCGCGGCTGTTCCCCGCCAGCCAGCTGCTCGTCGCTCCCCTGGTCACCAACCGGGCCTTCGGCTCCTTCCTCCGCTCGCAGGCCGCCGCGGTCGCCGACCAGGTGCGCTCCCAGGAGCTGCAGCGGGTCGTCGTACGCCGAGCGGCGCCGAAGTTCGAGTCGTTCATGGGCAGCTGGACCGGCGCGGGACGCTCCCTGTCGGTCTCCGCGCCCGGCGTGGTCACCGAGGCGGTCTACAACCAGGCCCAGCTGGTCGTCCAGCTGACCTACCAGCTCGCCGACCCGACCACCAAGGGCACCGCCTCCTCGGCGAAGGCAACGATCACCAGGGTCAAGGTCGGCGACCGCAAGCTGCTCAACGGGCGGGTGCCGCAGGTCAGGGACACCGGCGTGCTGCGGATCGACGCCGGCGTGGTGACCCCGCCGTTCCTGAAGACGAACTACTGCAGCGCGGCGAAGCGCAAGACCTGCTCCTGACCCGCCCTACGCCTGAGTCGGGCCGAATGCCGTCAGCGGCCGGCGTCCTGCTCCGCCTGCGAGCGCCGCGGGGGTTGGCTGCGCTGGTGGCCGACCTCGCCGCCCTCGCGGCCGCCGAAGGGACGGCCGTGGTCGGCGTGCTCCTCGCGGGAGTAGGCGAACGAGTGGGGTCCGAGCTCGATGCGAGCCCCCGTGCGGAGCGTCGCGGTCGTCATCACGACGGCGCCGTGGACTCGGGTATCTGGGGCACGGCGTTCGAGGAGGAACTCGTCCGCGTCGTCCCGGAAGACGACCGCATGCAGCGCTTCGAGGTCCGGCAGGACCACGTCGCACGAGTCGTGCGACCCGATGGTCGTCCGGGTTCGGTCCAACCAGAACACGCGTTGCTGCTCGCCCGCCCAGGCCACCTCGCTCTTGAGCACCAGGTGCGGTGCTCCCGCAACAGGGCCGGCGGGATCGGTGTGGGTGGTGGTGACACGCGGCTCGTCGAGCGGCATCGGGCTCCCCATAACTGAACATTGACTTCAACACGGTGTTGAGGTTTATAGTCTCACCATGACTTCTGAATCGCAAGCCCAGGCCTCCGCGACGACTTCTGACGACGGCTCGGCGGTCCTGTCCATCGGCGACCTCGCCGAGCGCACGGGGCTGAACGCCGCGACGCTGCGGATGTGGGAGAGCCGCCACGGGTTCCCCGTCCCGCACCGCCTCGAGAGCGGGCACCGGCGCTACCGCGAGGAGGACGTGGCGGCCGTCGCGGCGGTCGTTCGCCACAAGGACGCCGGCACGCGTCTGGAGCTGGCGATCCTGAATGCGATGGCCGACGCCGAGCCGACGGCTCCTTCGGTCTACGCCTTCCTCCGACGCCGGCACCCCGAGATCGGCGTGCACCGGCTGAAGAAGTCCACGTTGATCGCGCTGTCCTGGGCGATCGAGGACGAGTTCTGCGCGAAGGCCGACCGGGCCGCCATCTATGCGTCGTTCCAGCTCGAGCGCTACTACCGCTCGGCCGAACCGCGTTGGACCGAGCTGGCCAGGGTCGCGAGGAAGGCGACGGTGTTCGCCGACTTCGCCGAGAGTGACCCGGAGGCCCGACCGGTGGAGGTGGCGCT
>JBDSNZ010000213.1:0-34951 GCA_039915055.1 Ornithinibacter sp. | reverse complement strand
GAGGCGAATTTGGGGTCCTCGGCAGCGAGAGCCTGCTCCATCTGCTGGAGCATCTTCTGCTCGTGGTCTGAGAGGGGCACGGATCCTCCGGTGGTCGGCCCGGCGCCCGAGGATCAGGCGCCATGTTCATCGCTGAACCCTCAGGATATGTCGCGATCCCGTCGCGCGGTAGTCGGTGTGTCACGTGAGATGAGACTCGCTGGTCGGATCGAGCCCGAACCGAAGCGCGCACGCGCTCGATCGACGGCCTTGTCCGCATCACGCCAGCCGTGTTCCGGCTCCCCGATGACCCCCTGGATCGGGGCGACCCGCGTCTCCACCAGCTTGTCCAGACGCACGCCGACCAGTCGGATCCTGGCGCGCTGCAGTCCCAGCGCGTCGAAGAGCCCCACCGCTGCCTCGTGGATGGCCCGGCCGCTGTCGGTCGGCTCGCGCAGCGTGCGGGAGCGGGTGATCGTCGTGAAGTCGCTGAAGCGCACCCGTAGCGTCACGGTGCGACCGGTCAGACCCGCGGCACGCATCCGCGCCGCGGTGCGCTCGCTCAGGGCGAGCAGGTGCCGGTGGATCTCCTGCGCGTCGTCGATGTCGAACTCGAAGGTCTCATCGCTACCGATGCTCTTCTCGCGCTGCTCGCGCTCGACGCGCCGCGGGTCCCGGCCCCAGGACAGCTCGTGGAGGTGGGTGCCGGTGGCGTCGCCCAGGGCCCGGACCAAGGTCTTCACCGGGGTGTGCGCGATGTCGGCGACGGTGCGCAGACCGAGCCGGACCAACGCCTCCTCGGTGCGCTCCCCCACCCCCCACAACGCCCCGACGGGGAGCTGCTGCACGAAGGGCACGACCTCCTCACGCGGGACGATGAGCATCCCGTCCGGCTTGGCCAGCCCGGACGCCAGCTTGGCGACGAACTTGGTCGACGCGACCCCCACCGAGCAGGTGATGCCCTGCTCGTCGTGCACGGTGTCCCTGATCTGCTGACCGATGGCTGCGGGCGGCCCGAGTCGGCGCAGCGCCCCTGACACGTCGAGGAACGCCTCGTCGAGGGAGAGCGGTTCGATGACCGGGGTCACCGCGCGGAAGGTCTCCATCACCGCGGCCGAGATCGCGGCATACACGGAGTGTTCCGGCGCCAGCACGGTGGCCTGCGGGCACAGCCGACGCGCGCGGGCCATCGGCATGGCGGAGGCGACCCCGAACCGCCGTGCCTCGTAGGTCGCCGAGAGCACGACACCACGGTTGCCACCCCCGATGATCACGGGGGTGCCCACGAGGTCGGGGTGGGAGAGGAGGGTCGCGTTGGCGTAGAAGGCGTCCATGTCGACGTGCAGCACGGTGCAGCCGGTGTCGTCCGGCGGGTCGGTGCCGGCCCGCTGCGGGAGGGCGAACTGTCGTCGGCTCATGGCGCTGGTGAGGGGCTCAGCCCCGGGTGGCGAGGACGTGACGGACACTGCCCAGCGCACCGAGGAGCGGATGGTCCAGGTGGTGGCTCGCGACGTCCTCGAGCTCCAGCAGCGCCACCCGGTCGGCCTCTGAGTCCACCAGCGCAGAGGGCACGAGGTCGCTGAAGATGCGCACGCCGTGGCTGTCGAAGGCGCTCAGCCCGTGGGCCTCGAGCAGCTCCAGCACCCGCGCCTCGTCGTAACGTCGGGGCGCCGGGTCGTCCTCGCCCCACCGGCCGTCAGGCCTGCTGAGGATGGCGCTGGCCCGCTCGAACTGTCCTGCGAGGGCCCGGGCCAGGGCGGCCGGGAGGCGCTGTGCGACGACGAGGGAGAGCGTGCCACCGCGCGCCAGGACGTCGGCGACGGAGGCCAGGGCCGCGTCGGGGTCCTCGACGACCTCGAGCGTGCCGTGCAAGCAGACGATGTCGTATGCCGGTGCCGCCCCCTCGTGCAGGTCGCGCACCGAGTCGGTGTCCCCCTGCACGGCGTGGACCCGGTGCTGCACGCCGCGCTCGGTCGCCCGCCTGCGCAGCGAGGCCAGGGCATCGGGGCTCGGGTCGACGACGGTGACCTCGTGACCTGCTTCGGCGAGCGGGACCGCGGTGCCCCCCGTGCCGCCACCGAGGTCGAGCACCCGCAGGGGACGACCCAGCTGTGCGCTTCGATCGCTGGCATGCCGTTCCAGGGTCGCCCACACCGCCGCGGTGCGCAGACCGGTGGGCCGGGCGCGACCTCGCTCGTCGGCCACTGCTGCTCCTGGGGAGGGATCGGGTGCTGGTGTGCGGCCCACCCTAGTGTCCCGAGCTGCCCGGGCTGGCGTGCCAGAGCTTGCGGGAGGGCAGCGCCGGGGCCGGGGCGGGTGAGCCTCCTCCCACCCCGGGCGCTCCCCTGCCAGACCTCGGGTCGATGCCCGGGGGCCGGATGTCGGCATACGGGGACTGACGGAAACCCGAGGCGTGGACGAGCACCCTGCGGCCGGTGCGTGCGTCGCGCTCGCGCGCCGCCTGCTCGGTGGCCTCCGCGCGTGCCCGTGCCTCCTCCTCACCGGCCCGGACCGAGGCCCGGATCCCCGCGGAGCCACCACCCTGCCAGGCGTCCCACAGCGCGGCCAGCTCCCAGGCGCCGGTCGCCCGCACCGACACGCCGCGGTCGCCGGTGCGCCTCAGGACCCCACGCACCAGGAGCAGCCAGGAGTGGAAGACGACTCCGGCATACGGTCCTTGGACGTCCTCGAAGAAGGTGCAGTCCGAGGGCCCGGTGCCGTCGTCGAGGGTGAGGAAGACGACCCGGCGGCCCGAGCGCACCGGCGGCGTCTGCGTGGCGACCTTGACGCCGGCGACCCACACCTCGCTGCGGCTGCGGGCGGCGAGCAGGTCCCGGCTGCGGGTGACACCCAGGGCCGCGAGCATCGGGGCGTAGAACTCCAGGACGTGTGAGGAGACGTCGAGCCCGAGCACGTCGAGCTCGGCACGCACCCGCTCCGGGCCGGTCATCTCCGGCAGGCCGGTGCCGGAGGTGAGCCGTGGCCGGTCGCCGAGGTCGAGGGTGAGCTGCACCTGGTGGTCCTGGGCGGGGACGACCTCGCGAGCCGCCCGGGACTGCGCGGCCGCCCGCTCGCGCACGTCGATCCGGTCCCCGGCCACCTCGCGCGCCGGGGAGATGCTCGGCAGGGTCAGGCGCCGGCTGGCTCGGACCGGGCCCCCTCGCTCCCAGCGCTCGAGCTCGGCGACGTGCAGGAGCAGGTCGCGGCGGGTGACCCGACCCCGGCGCCCCAACCCGGAGGAGCCGCCCATCGCGTGCAGGACGTCGAAGGCCCCGGCGAGCACGAGCCGCTCGACGATCGGCCGACTCACCCGCGCCCGGGTCCAGAAGTCCCCGAGGTCGGCATAGGGCTGCCCGGCGACGATCCGTGCCACCTCCGCGCCGCTGATGCCCTTGACGTCCACCAGGGAGAGCCGGATGCCGTGGGGCTGGCGGGCCAGCTTCCACCCCGGCAGCCGCTCCGCGGCATCCGACCCCCCATCCCCACCCGTCGAGTGAACAGGACACGCCGTCTCGGGCCCCTCGCAGACGGCGAGTCCTGTTCCTTCGACGGGGTCTACCGGGTCGTCGACGTCGGTGACGGGCTCGATGCGATAGGTGTCGCCGGAGGCGTTGACGTCGAGACCGAGCACGGGGATGCCGAAGGAGCGGGCGTCGTCGAGGATGAGGCGCTTGGGATACATGCCCGGGTCGTGGGTGAGCACCCCGGCGAGGAAGGCCGCGGGGTGGTGGGTCTTCAGCCACGCCGAGTGGAACGTCGGCAGGGCGAAGGCCGCGGCATGGGCCTTGCAGAAGCCGAAGGACGCGAAGGAGCGCAGCACCTCCCAGATCGTGTCGCGGTGCTCGGCGGAGTAGCCGCGGGCCTGCGCTGCCGGGCGCCACCACGCCTGGACCTGCTCCTGACCGGCCGGGGTGCCCATGGTGCGGCGCACCTCGTCGGCCTGGGCCAGGCTCACCCCGGTGGTCTCGGCGACGATGAGCAACACCTGCTCGTGGAAGACGACCACGCCCTCGGTCTCCTCCAGCGCCGGCACCAGGCTCGGGTGCAGGAAGCGGCGCTCGCTCCAGCCGTGGCGACTGTTGAGGAACGGGGTGATCATGTCGGACTTCACCGGCCCGGGCCGGAACAGCGAGATGTCGACGATGAGGTCCTCGAAGGCGGCCGGCCCCAGCTTGCCGACGAGCTCGCGCTGGCCGGGACTCTCGATCTGGAACATGCCCAGCGTGCGGGTGGTGCGGATCAGCTCGTAGGTGGCGGCGTCGTCACGCGGCACCTGGGTCTCGTCGTCGAGGTCGATGCGCTCCCCACCCACCCGCTCGACCTCGGCGACGGCGTGCGCCATCGCCGACTGCATCCGGATGCCGAGGACGTCGAGCTTGAGGAACCCCAGGGTCTCGACGTCGTCCTTGTCGAACTGGCTCATCGGGAACCCCAGCCAGCTCGCCTCCACCGGGGTGCGGTCGAGCAGCCCGGAGTTGGAGAGCACGATCCCGCAGGGGTGCAGGGCGATGTGGCGGGGAAGCCCGTCGAGGGCCTCGACGAGGTCGAAGAAGGTCGCGAGCCTGGGGCTGTCGAGACCGCGGCTGCGCAGCTCGGGCAGGTCGGCGATCGCGTTCCGGGCGTCCTTGGCGCGGATGTGCGGGAAGGCCTTGGCGATCTCGTCGACCTCCACCGGCGGCAGCCCCAGCGCGGCACCGACGTCGCGCACCGCGTGGCGCACCTTGTAGGTGTCCATCATCGACACGCAGGTGACCCGCTCGCCGCCGAAGCGCTCCAGCACCGCCTCGTAGATCTCGGTGCGACGGGCCGACTCGACGTCGACGTCGATGTCGGGGAGCTCGGCGCGCAGCGGGGAGCAGAAGCGCTCCATGAGCAGGCGGTGGCGGATCGGGTCGACCCCGCTGATGCTCAGGAGGTGGTTGACCAGGCTGCCGGCGCCCGAGCCCCGGGCCGCGACGCGCACGCCACGGGCCCGGATCAGGTCGGTGACCTCGGCGACGGTGAGGAAGTAGGTGGGGTAGCCGAGGGTCTCGATGACGGCGAGCTCCTCGGCGAGGCGATCTCGCACCACCTGGCGCTCGGTGTCGCCGGCCCCGGGGTAGCACCGAGCGATGGCAGCGTCGCAGCGCCGCGCGAGGACCCCCATCGGGTCCTCCCCCGGCGCGAGGCCCAGGATCTCGGCCTCGGGCAGGTGCACGCCCCCGATGCCGAGGTCGGGGCGGGAGCGCTGGGCGCACTCCGCGCCGACCAGGGTCGTCATGGTGAGCAGCCGCTGCGCCCGGGCCCGGTCGCCGCCGGTGACCTCCAGGGCCCGGGCGCGCATCGTCGCCGTGTCGGCCAGGTGCCCCGCGTCGGTGACCCGGTCCAGGTGGCGGGAGTCCAGCACCACCAGGCGTCTCGAGGCGTCGAGGAGGTCGACGGTGCGCACCTGGCCGGGGTCGGCGTGGCGGACCACCGCGGACAGCACGGCCGGCACCCCCGCCTCGTCGGCGAGGCCCAGCAGCCGAGCGGCGTGCGAGCGGCATCCGGGCGTGCCCTCGGGCCCGCCGTGCAGCACCACCTCGATCGCCAGGCCGTCTCGGGGCAGCAGGGCCCGCCAGGCCACGAGCAGGTGCGACGCGAGCCCGCGCTGCCCGGCGAGCAGGGCCCGACCGACGTCGGAGTCGGGTCCGAGGAGCACGAGCAGCCTGCTGCCCCCCTCGCCGGGTTCCGAGCTCTCCGCAGAGGCCCACCGCGCGATGAGGTCGGGGGTGCTCACCGGGGTGCCGCGCTCACCGCGCAGGTGGGTCTGGGTCACGAGCCGGCACAGCGCGGCCCACCCGGCACCTGCTGCGACGCCCGCACCCCTCCCCCGGGCGAGCACCGTGACCCGCGGCCGCCTCGAGTCGACCAGGGCACCCCCGCGCGCCGGGGTGCGGGCGGGCGGAGACGAGCGTGTCGAGGTCGAGGTCGAGGTCGAGGGCGACTCGACGGCGAGGTCCACGCCGAGCACCGGCGCGACCCCGGCCCGGTCGCAGGCCGTGGCGAACCGCACCGCGCCGTAGAGCCCGTCGCGGTCGGTGAGCGCGAGGGTGCCCTGCTCGTGGGCCACGGCGCGCTCGATCAGGTCCTCGGGCATCGACGCGCCGTATCGCATGGAGAAGCCAGAGGCGACGTGGAGATGGGTGAAGCCGTCCATCACCGCTCAGCCCGTGCGCACGGGGGCCAGCCGCCGCGGTCGGTGCGCCGACGGCAGGCCGAGCCGGACCGCCGCGAGGTCGACGAAGGTCTCGGCGTCACGGAGCAGGTCATCGGCCTCACGTGCGGTGACCCGCACCAGGCCCGTCTCGACACCGATGCGCTGCCCGGTGACCGCCGCGAACCGTTCCGACCACTCGGTGAGCTCGGGCGCGACCCGCGAGGTCAGGGACCACACGTCGTGCGGCCCGGCGGCTCTGGCCCCGCGGCCGGTGGCCGACCCTGCGGCGACCAGTGCGGCGGCGGCCCGCAGCGCGGCCAGCGAGGCTGCGAGATAGCGGGCGGAGGCATCCGAGGCGGCATACCCGCCGGTGATGGCCTCGCGGGAGCGGTCCAGGAGGTCCAACGTGGTGGCGGCGTGGCTCATGTGGTCTCCATCTAGTCGTGGGCTCGCAGGAGGAGCCACTGGTCGTCGTCGCGGCCCAGGTCGAAGACCCCCGCGCTGCCCGAGGGCGGGCGAGCCTCCACCCGCCACACCTGACGCTGGGCGCCGGGGATGCCGGCGGCAGGGTGGTCGCCCACCTCACGCCACCACGACCGACGCTCCTGCCAGGACGAGAGCACGGCGCACACGGTGTATCGGCGCCCACACCAGATGAACTCGCGCGGTTCGTCGTCGGCGTGAACGAGGACGGTGTCGTCGTGACGGCGGACCACGGCGCCTCCTCCACATGACCTGTCGATCTCGAACAGATGTTCGATGAAGAGCACTCTAACCTCCTCCACCGACAGGGCGTCAACCCCTGCGAGCGATCACTACGCTGGGCGCCATGACCCCCGAGCCGGGTGAGCCGGCCCCCTCGCGCGACCTCGCCGACCATCCCGGCGTGGCTGCGGTCCTGAGCGCTCTGGAGGGGCACGGCGTGACCCCGACGGTGCGCCACCTGCCGGATGCGGTGCGCACGGCGAGCGCCGCTGCAGGGGCGCTGGGCATCACCCCCGCCGAGATCGCCAACAGCCTTGTCTTCACCGCGACCCACCACGACGGGAGCGAGGAACCGTTGCTCGTCATGGCCTCCGGTGGCCACCGCGTCGACGTCGACAAGGTCGCGGGTGCCCTCGGTCTCGCCGCCGTGCGTCGAGCCGACCCGGCCTACGTCAGGGCTCACACGGGCTTCACGATCGGAGGGGTCGCCCCGGTCGGCCACCCGCGTCCGATTCGCACGGTGGTCGACACCACCCTCGGCCGGTTCGCCACCGTGTGGGCGGCCGCAGGGCACAGCCACTCCGTCTTCGCGACGACCTACGACGAGCTGGTCCGGATCACCGCCGGTCAGCCCCTGGACGTCGCCTGAGGCTCATCGAGCGCGCTCCCTGACGCAGTTGAGTACCCGTACCCATGCGCGCGCCCCGGCGACCCCGCCATGCTCGCTGTGCGGCCGCGCCGGCCGCGGGCCCGGGTCGGGAGGGGAACCCGGGGCCGAGGACGGCGCGGCCGCGCCGACGGCGTCCCGCAAGCCGCTCCACCTGCCGACCTATAGTGGTGACGACGGTGTCGATCGCCCCCCGGGGTGGTGCCAGGTGGTGTCGTGAGGACAAGGATGGCGATGAGCGGTTTCGATGGGATCAGCCACCTGGACTTCACGGTGTCCGACGTCGATGCGAGTGCCGCGTGGTACCAGCGGGTGCTCGGTCTGCGCCAGGTGCGGCGGGTCGACCTGGAGCAGCGCACGATGATCGTGCTGCTCCACGACCAGAGCGGGTTGGTGATCGGGCTCAACCAGCACAGCGCCTCCACAGGGGAGAGGTTCGATGAACGTCGTGCGGGCCTGGATCACGTCGGGTTCGCCGTGTCGACCCGGACCGACCTCGACGTCTGGCAGGCTCGGCTCGCGGACCTGGGCGTCGAGCATTCGCCGGTGGCTGACACCGAGAGCGGCGCGGCCCTGGTGTTCCGCGACCCGGACCACATCCAGCTCGAGCTCTGGTGGGCCAGGACGAGCACCGCCCCCGCCGCGTCCTGACCCCGGCGCGGCATCTGGCCGACGGTGCAGAGGCTGCAGCGGCTCAGAGGGCGAGGTTCTCGTGCACCTCGAGCGTGGCGTTCGAGCGGTTCATCGTGATGAAGTGGATGCCGGGTGCGCCCTCGTCGAGCATCCGCTGGCCGATCTCGGTCGCGATCTGCACGCCGACCGAGCGCACCGCCACGGGGTCGTCCTTGACCGCCTCGAGCCGGGCGATGACCGACGGGGGCAGGGGCGTGCCCATGAGCTCGGACATCCGCGTCACCTGGTGCAGGTTGGTCACCGGCATCAACCCGGGTGTGATGGGCAGGTCGCGGCGGGCCGCCACCCTGTCGCGCAGGCGCAGGAAGGAGTCGGCGTCGAAGACCATCTGGCTGATCGCGAAGCTCGCCCCGGCATCCGCCTTGCGCACCAGCACCTCGACGTCGTGCTCGAGGCCGGGGCTGTCGGGGTGCACGTCGGGGAAGGCCGCGACACCGATGGTGAAATCCCCCAGGCCGGAGATGAGCGAGACGAGGTCCTCGGCGTGGTTCAGTCCCTCGGGGTGCGCGGCCCACTCCCCCCGCACGTTGCCGGGCGGGTCCCCGCGCAGGGCAAGGATGTTGCGGATGCCGGACGCGGCATACGACCCGACCACCTGGCGCACCTGGCGCACCGAGGCGCCGACGCACGTGAGGTGCGCGAGCGGGGTCAACGACGTCTCGTCGGCGATCCGACCGGTCACCCGCACGGTGCGGTCCTGGGTGGTGCCCCCAGCGCCGTAGGTCACCGACACGAATGCCGGACGCACCCGTTCGAGCCTGCGGATCGCCAGCCACAGGGCGGCCTCGGAGTCGTCGTCCCTGGGTGGGAAGAACTCGAAGCTGATCGACGGGGCCTCACGTGCCAGACGGGCGGGGATCGACGCGAGGAGGTGCGCGGGTCGCCCTCCTCCGCCGTGGTGTGCCATGGCGGTGAGGGTAGTCGAGCACCGACGCCGTAGGCTCTTCGCAGCCACGATCCGAGCCTTCGACCAGACCGCCCAGGGGGTGCCTGCGTGACCAGCCCGTTCGACCTCGTCGACCTGCGTGCCCGCACCCAGACCTGCCTCGACGACGAACTGACCACGCAGGCAGCCGTGCTCGCCGAGCTCGGCCCCGATGTCGACGAGCTCCTCGTCGCGGTCGCGGACCTGCTCCGCGGGGGCAAGCGGCTCCGGGCAGCCTTCCTCTACTGGGGATGCCGTGCGGCCGGTCGGCCGGACTCCGACGCGCTCGTCCGGCTGGCCAGCGCGATGGAGCTGTTCCAGGCGGCCGCCCTGATCCACGACGACGTCATGGACGACTCGGACACCCGCCGTGGGATGCCCGCGGCTCACCGGGCCTTCGCGGGAGCACACGCGGCGCGCGGCTGGGCCGGGGACCCTGACCGGTTCGGTCTCGCGGGAGCAGTCCTTGCGGGCAACCTGTGCCTGACCTGGTCCGACCAGGTGTTCGCCACGTGCGGGCTCCCCGAGGTCGACGTCGCGCGCGGCCGTCCCGTCTTCGACCAGATGCGCACCCAGCTCATGGCGGGACAGTTCCTCGACGTGGTCGAGTCGATGCGCCCGTGGGCCGGTGTGGACGACGCCGAGCGGGTGGAGCGCGCCGAGCGGGTGATCCGTTACAAGAGCGCGCAGTACAGCGTCGCCCACCCGCTGCTGATCGGCGCCACCGTCGGCGGCCTGGACCCCGTCGGCCTCGACGCACTCTCGCGCTACGGCCTGGCCGTGGGTCATGCCTTCCAGCTGCGCGACGACCTCCTGGGTGTCTTCGGGGACCCCGAGGAGACGGGAAAGCCCGCGGGCGACGACCTGCGTGAAGGCAAGCGCACCGTGCTCATCGCGCACACCCTCTCCGGCGCCGATGCCGTGTCCCGGTCCAGGGTCGAGATGCTGCTCGGCAGGCCCGACCTCGACGCGGGACACGTGGAGGAGCTGCGCACCCTCATCCGGGAGTCCGGGGCGGTCGACGTGGTCGAGCAGGACATCGAGCGACTCACCGGGTCGGCCCGCGGCGCGCTGGCAGCGGCGGAGACGATCGACGCCGGTGCGGCGGACGCGCTCACCACCCTGGTGGACCTCGCCACGGCGCGCTCGGTCTAGCCCGGCGGATCCGGGAGATCCGGGCTCTCCTGCGGTTCGCGTGCTGCCGACCACGCGCGGTCCGGTGGCCATCGACAGCGACGATCTCCTCGCCAAGGTGAGGCGAACCTCGGCGTCGCGACGTGGTCACCATCTGACACGTCACGCTGCCAGCACACCACGACTCGACACCCCTCCTAGAAGGCGGTCTCCATGGCGCGGCGGCGCACCTCGGTCTTGAAGCCCGCCCGGATCGCGTCCATCGGGGCGCCCGGCACGGGGAGGGTGTCGTCCGGGGTGTGCAACCACGCGATGATCTCCTCGTCGCTCATGCCGCCGTCGGCGAGCACGGTGAAGGTGCCCTTGAGCTCAGCGAGCGGGCCGTCCTCCCCGAGGAAGCCGGCGGGCACCGCGAGTGCCCGGCGCTCCCCGACCCGCAGGGCGAGGAGCTCGCGATCGGCGAGGAGCTGACGGACCTCCGAGAGCCGGATGCCGAACCGCTCGGCGATCTCGGGGACGCTCACCCAGGTGTCGACCAGGTCCTCTGTCTCGCGGCCTGTCCCGCTCGGCGTGTCATTCACGCAGCACAGGGTGCCACAGGCGGGGTCCACGGCGCGTCGCGGCCGCCCCGAGAGCCATTCCTCACGCGCGACACGGCAGGCGCAGAGGCGGTACCGTGTGGCCCACCCACACCATCCGCCACACCTGCCACACGGTAAGGACGACCCATGGTCATCGCTGCACCGCCAGCCACGGCTCCGCTTCCCGCCCACACCACGACAGCCGTGGCCGCGAGCAACCCCGCGCCGCACGGCTGGACCACCCACCGGGTCCGCGACGGCGACACCCTCATCGGGATCGCCGCTCGCTACCGGAGCACCGTGGCGATCATCGCCAGCCGCAACCACATCCGCAACACGGCCCACATCCTCGTGGGCAGCACCCTCAGCGTCCCGCGGGCCGCCGCGGTGAAGGCGGCCTCCCCGGCGGCCAAGGCCATCCCGGCGGCACCGAGGCCGGCCGCGCGGACCCACGTGGTGCGCAGCGGTGACACCCTGTACGGCATCTCCGCCAGGTACCGCGTCAGCCTCGCATCCCTCCTGAAGGCGAATCGTCTCTCCCCCCGATCGCTCCTGCAGATCGGGCAGAAGATCACGGTCCGCGGTCCGGCCGCGGCCGCCGCGAAACCTGCTGCCACCCCACAGGTCACGAAACCAGCCGTCGCACCAGCCGCCAAGGCCACGGCATACATCGTTCGCGCCGGCGACACCCTCGAGCAGATCGCCCGCTCCCACCGCACCACGGTCTCGGCGATCAGCCGCGCCAACGGGCTCTCCTCCCGCTCCCTGATCCACCCGGGGCAACGGCTGAGCCTTCCCGGGAGCAAAACCCCCGCTGCCGCCGCACAGAAGAAGGCCCCCGCCGCACAGAAGAAGGCGGTGCCGGACACCTTCCTCGGGGTGACCTATCCGAAATCGGTTGCCGGGGCCGCGGCGCGGAACCGGGACACGCTGGCGAAGCGGCAGGTGCCGAGTCGGGCGGAGACCAAGAACCTGATCATCGCCACCGCCAGGCGCCATGGGGTCGACCCCTCGCTGGCGCTGGCCATCGGGTGGATGGAGTCCGGGTGGAACCAGCGTGCCGTCTCCCCCGCCAACGCGGTCGGCGTCATGCAGGTGATCCCGGCGGGGGGGCAGTGGGCCTCCGACCTCGTCGGGCGCCGACTCGACCTGCTCGACCCGCAGGACAACGTCACCGCGGGCGTCGTCATGCTGCGCGCCCTGGGCCGCTCGACCTCCAGCACGGAGGATGCCGTGGGCGCCTACTACCAAGGCCTGACCTCGCTGCGTCAGCGCGGGATGTACACCGACACCCGACGCTACGTGAGAACCGTCATGGCGCTCCGTTCCACCATGTGAGGGCGGACAGGCGATGACCGGGACGGGGGCAGGCGCTACGTACACTCGTGCGGTGCCACCCACCGGCGACGCCCTCATCGGGCGCACACTCGACGGACGCTATCGCGTGCTCGAGCGCATCGCCGAGGGCGGGATGGCCACCGTCTACCTCGCGCTGGACGAGCGCCTCGAGCGCGAGGTCGCCCTGAAGGTCATGCGCCAGCACCTCGTGCACGACGAGAGCTTCGTCACCCGGTTCCGTCGGGAGGCACGGGCCGCGGCATCCCTGTCCCACCCCAACGTCGTCGGCGTCTACGACCAGGGTCGCGACGGTGACCACATCTTCCTCGCCATGGAGATGGTTCCCGGGCAGACGCTGCGCGAGGTGCTCCAGGCCGAGGGGCCGCTGTCGCCACGCGCCGCACTCGACATCCTCGAGCCCGTGCTCATGGCCCTCGCCGAAGCCCACCACGAGGGCCTGATCCACCGCGACGTCAAGCCCGAGAACGTCATCATCAAGGACAACGGAGCCGTCAAGGTCGCCGACTTCGGTCTGGCGCGCGCCGTGTCGAGCCAGACCATGACGAGCTCGTCGGGTGTGCTCCTGGGCACCGTCGCCTACCTGTCCCCGGAGCAGGTCGAGCGCGGCGTGGCCGACGCCCGCTCCGACGTCTACGCGGCCGGGCTGATGCTCTTCGAGATGCTCACCGGCACCAAGGCGTTCACCGGCGAGACCGCCATCCACGTCGCCTACCAGCACGTGCACGGTGGGGTCCCGGCCCCGTCGACCCGCGTCGAGGGACTCCCACCGGCGCTGGACACCCTGGTCGCCACGGCGACGGCGCGGGACCCGGACGACCGACCCGGGGATGCCGGTGACTTCCTCGACCTGCTCCGGCAGTGCCGCGCGGCACTGCCGGTGGCCGCGCTCGACGCCCGTCCGGAGGGAGAGGCTGCGGAGAGGGCGGCGACCCTCCCCACCGCCACCACCGCCCTGCCCGTCGGCGCCGCCGTCGCACCGCGAGACGGAGACACCAGGTCGCTGGCCGTGTCGCCCCCGTTGCGCGGGGTGGTGCTCGCCGCTCCCCCACGCCGCCGACACTGGTGGCCGGCAGTCCTCGCGTCGGCGCTGGTTGCCGCCATCACCGCGTGGTTCTTCATCCTCGGGCCGGGCGCGACCTCCACGATCCCCGCGCTGCAGGGCCAGCCCCGGGAGCAGGCCACGTCCGCGCTGCGGGCCATCGACCTCGGCGCCGTGGTCAGCGAGGTCTTCGACGAGAATGCTCCCAAGGGTGAGGTCATCTCGCTCGACCCCGCCGCCGGCACGAACGTCCGGCGCGGCACGGACGTCGACCTCGTCGTGTCCAAGGGCCCCGAGCGGTATGCCGTGCCGACCGTCGTGGGGACCACGCTCGCGGAGGCGAAGCTGCGCATCGCCGAGGCGAGCCTCGCCGCGGGGCCGGTGACGGCGTCCTTCAGCGAGAAGGTGCCCGAGGGCCAGGTCATCTCGACCAAGCCCGAGCAGGGTGGGGAGCTGAAGAAGGGCACCGAGGTGGCCCTCACGGTCAGCAAGGGTCGCAAGCCGATCACCGTGCCCAGCGTGGTCGGCCAGGGGTCGCAGGCAGCCGCCAAGAAGCTCGCCGCCCTGGGCCTGAGCGTCGACGCGACAGCCCAAGCGAACAGTGACACCGTCGCGAAGGGAGACGTCATCAGCCAGAGCCCGAACGATGGGACCCTGTTCAAGGGTGACAAGGTCACCCTCGTGACCTCCAAGGGGCCGGTCCTGGTCGACGTGCCAAACGTCGTGGGCCAGCAGGTCGACCAGGCGCGCGCGGCCCTGGAAGGCCTGGGTTTCACCGTCCAGGTGCGCAAGGCCTTGGGTGGGTTCTTCGGCACGGTCCGCCTCCAGGACCCCGCCGGCGGCACGGCACCCAAGGGCAGCACCATCACCCTGACGATCGTCTGAGCCTTCGATGAGCTCTCGTCCGGTCGACCACGCCCGGCTGGCCACGGCGCTCCTGGTCGGCGTCACGGCCGTCTGGGGCTCGACGTTCTTCCTGATCCACGACCTCGTCGAGACCGTACCCCCGGCGGACTTCCTCACCGTGCGGTTCGGCATCGCGGCGGTGGTCATGTTCGTGTTGTTCCGGCGCCAGACCCTGGCGCTGACGCGGCGCGAGCTGAAGATCGGGCTGGTCCTCGGGGTCCTCTACGGACTGGCCCAGGTGCTCCAGACGATGGGCCTGCAGCACACCGACGCCTCCGTCTCGGGCTTCATCACCGGCACCTACGTCGTGCTGACCCCGGTGCTGGGAGCGGTGGTGCTGCGTGACCGGATCGGCCCGGTCACCTGGGTCGCGGTGGGCCTGACGACGCTGGGGTTGGCCGTGCTCTCCCTCGACGGCCTCTCCGTCGGCGCGGGTGAGGGGCTCACGCTCGCCTCGGCGGTGCTGTATGCCGCGCACATCGTCGCGCTGGGTCGCTGGGCGACCCCGTCCGCTGCCGTCGGGCTGGCCACGGTGCAGGCCGTCGTCATCACCGTGGTGACGGGCGTGGCCGCGGTGCCGGGCGGCCTCACCCTTCCGGCGACGGGCGGTCAGTGGGCATCGCTGCTCTACATGGCGCTCATCGCCGGTGCCCTGGCCCTGTGGGCCCAGACCTGGGCCCAGGCCCACCTCGCCGCCGCCCGAGCGGCGATCGTCATGGCCCTGGAGCCGGTGTTCGCGGCATTCTTCGCCGTCCTCCTCGGCGGCGAGTCACTCACCCGGCGGATGCTCGTCGGCGGCGCCCTCGTCGTGGCCTCGATGTATCTCGTCGAGCTGCGGGGGGGCCCGCCTCGCGACCCTGACGTCACGGCGGCGGAGGACCCGCCGGTCGAGGCGCTGCACCACGACGTCTGACGTCCCTGCACCGGGCCGCCCCTCAGGGGTGGCGGCGGCTCGCGAGGTGGGAGATGCCGGCGGGAAACAGCGGGAGCGGATGGCCCGAGTCCTCGAACGGGCGCCACACGACCGGGAACACCCTCCCGTCGGACTCGGTCAGCGTCGCCCCTGCTGGGTCCGGCTCGGGGTCGAGTCGTCCGGTGTGGACGAACACGACCTCATGTCCCGGCACGCCGTTGACGACGAAGATGTTCTCGATCACCTCGAGGGAGGCCAGGTCCCTGATGTGCGCGTCGAGCTCCTCACGCACCTCGCGCCGGATCGCGTCCTCGTGGGTCTCCCCGGGCTCCACGCTCCCGCCGATGAGGCGGTGGTAGCCCTGCGGGTGCTCCGCCGTCGGGGGCAGCAGGCTCACCGCGTGCGTCAGCCGATCGCTGCTCGGCACGATGATCATCGCCTTGACGTCAATACCGGTGCTCTTGGGCTCCAGCACCGCCGCGGGGACGGGGGCCACGGTCTCGCCCTTGAGGAAGGCCCGGGGGTCGGAGCTGGTCACGGGTTCCTTCCGGGCGATCTGTCGACACCAGTGACACCGGCGCCTCCTCATCAGTGCAAGCCACCCTACCGACGGGGTTCGAGCCGCATCTGCACCGTGGGGTGGTTGACTCCCGACATGCACAGTTCACGCACCCCTGCGAGCGCGCCGTGACAAGGGAGCCCGTCCCAGCCGCAGCACTGCTCGCCCACCTCCGGTTCGCAGTGACCGCGCGGGCACGGGGGCTGCGCGGGTGAGCGGGGTCCTGGACCAGATCCTCAGCGCCCCGACGTGGGTCGTGCTCGCGGTGGTCGGCGTGCTGGTGTTCGTGGAGGACGCCCTCTTCGTGGGCTTCGTCATCCCTGGTGAGACCGCGGCCCTGCTCGGCGGGGTGGCCGCCAGCATGGGCCACGCTCCCCTGGCCGCGGTGATCCTCGTGGTGCTCGCCTCAGCCATCCTCGGCGACAGTGTGGGATATGAGGTCGGTCGGCACTTCGGGCCCCGCCTGCTGTCCATCCGGCCCCTGCGCCGACACCGCGAGCGGCTGGACGACGCCCAGGACTTCCTGGCGCGCCGCGGTGGCTCCGCCGTCTTCCTCGGCCGGTGGGTTGCCTTCTTCCGGGCCGTCATGCCTGCGCTCGCGGGATCCGCCCGGATGCCCTACCCCACCTTTCTCGCCTTCAACGCGGCTGGAGGCATCGTGTGGGGCAGCGTCGTCGTCACCGCCGGCTACCTCGCAGGACACTCCTACGCGAGGGTCGAAGCCACGCTCGGGCGCGTCGTCGCGCTCATCGTCGCCGGGATCGTGCTCTGCGGTGTGCTGGTGTGGCAGGTCCGTCGCCACCGCCGAAGCAGCGTCGAGTCCGAGCAGGAGCCACCAGACTGACCTCGCACGCCACCGCGAGGTTCAGCTGTCCGCAAGGCACCGCACGGCCCACGGCCGCACCTCCAGTCGCGCGTCCCCGATGGGCTGGCCGCACACCTCGCACGTTCCGTAGGTTCCGTCCTGCGTCTTCGTGAGCGCCACCCGCACCTGCGCCAGGGTGGCCAGCAGCCCTTCCTGCACCGTCACCGAGGTCAACCGGTCGACGGCCAGTGAGGTGCCCTCCCCGATCCGCTTGCCGAACGAGATCGAGCCCGCGTCGCCGATCGGCCTCGTGACCACGGCGAGCTCGTCGAGCAGGGACTGCTCCTTCTCGCGCAGCACGTCAGCGGCAGCTGTGGTGTCCATCGACCGACCATAGACGTCAGCGACGGGTCAGGGCGCACCCAGGACGGCGCGTGCCGCGGTGATAGCCGCGTCGGTTCCCTCGTCATCGACGTCGAGGTGCCACACCGCGCGCACGGCAGCCGGCCCCACGGCATACGTCCGGATGCCGTGGGTGAGGAACCCGTCGACGACCTCTGCCGCCGAACGACCCAAGGCCGAGACGTCGAGGATCACGATGTTGGTCTGCACCGCGGCCGGGTCGACCACCCCCGGGGCAGCCTCGGCGCACGCCACCGCGAAGCGGTGCGCTCGCGCATGGTCATCGCCAAGTCGCTCGAGGTGGTGCTCGAGCGCATACAGGCCGGCTGCGGCGAGGATGCCGACCTGGCGCATGCCGGCGCCGTAGCGCTTGCGCCACACCCGCGCCTCGGCCATCCGCGCCGCGGACCCGACGAGCACGGACCCCACGGGCGCCCCGAGCCCCTTGGAGAGGCAGACGCTCACCGTGTCGAACTGCTCGCCGTATGCCGTGAGCGGCACCCCGCTGGCGACGTGCGCGTTCCAGAGCCTCGCACCGTCGAGGTGCATCGCCACCCCGAGGGGCAGCGTGGCATCGCGCACGGTGCGGATCGCCTCGATCGGCTGCACGGTGCCGCCGCCGAAGTTGTGGGTGTTCTCGACCACGACGAGGGAGGTCTCGACCTGGTAGGGCCCGACACCGGTGGTGACGAGGGAGAGCGGGCCAGCCGGGTCGAGCAGTCCGCGCTCGCTCGGCCAGGAACGACTCGTGATGCCGGAGAACGCTGCGGCAGCGCCGAGCTCCGCGCGCAACACATGCGCCAAGGAGTCCGCGATGAGCTCCTGCCCGGGCCCCGCGTGCAGGCGCAGCCCGAGCTGGTTGGCCATCGAGCCGGTAGGCGCGAACAACCCCGCCTCGTGGCCGAGCAGGCCCGCCACGCGTTCCTCGAGCAGCCTGACGGTGGGGTCCTCGCCGAAGACGTCGTCCCCGACCTCAGCGCCGACCATCGCCTCGCGCATGGCGCGGGTCGGCCGGGTGAGGGTGTCGGACAGGAGGTCCGCGGCATACCCGCTCATCGGTGGCCTCAGTCCTGGTTGAGCATCTCGGCGACGAGGAACGCCAGCTCGAGGCTCTGCTGGTGGTTCAGCCGCGGGTCGCAGACCGACTCGTAGCGCTGGCTGAGATCGGCATCGAGGATCTTCTCCGACCCGCCGATGCACTCGGTGACGTCGTTGCCGGTCAGCTCGACGTGGATGCCGCCGGGCACCGTGCCCAGGGACTGGTGCACCTCGAAGAAGCCGCGCACCTCGTCGACGACGTCGTCGAAGTCACGGGTCTTGTAGCCGGACGCCGACTCGAAGGTGTTGCCGTGCATCGGGTCGCACACCCACGAGATCGTGGCACCGGAGGCCGTGACCTTCTCGACGATGGGCGGCAGCGCCTCTCGGATCTTGCCGGCGCCCATCCGGGTGATGAAGGTGAGTCGGCCCGGCTCGCGGTCGGGGTCGACCCGGTCGATGACGCGCAGGAGGTCGTCGGTGTCAGCGTTCGCAGAAACCTTGATGCCCACCGGGTTTCGCACAGTCGAGACGAAGTCGATGTGGGCACCCTCGAGGTCGCGGGTGCGCTCCCCCACCCAGATGAAGTGGCCAGAGGTGTCGTAGAGGTCGCCGGTGCGGGAGTCGACCCGGGTCATCGGCCGCTCGTAGTCGAGCACCAGGGCCTCGTGCGCTGCGAAGAACTCGGTGCTGCGCATGGCCTCGAAGTCCGCCCCGCAGGCGTTCATGAACTTCATCGCCTTGTCGATGTCCTTGGCGAGTCGCTCGTAGCGCACGTTCGCGGCATTCGCGACGAAGCCCTTGTTCCAGTCGTGCACGTGGCGCAGGTCGGCGAAACCGCCTGTCGTGAAAGCGCGCACGAGGTTCAGGGTGGCGGTGCTGGCGTGGTAGGCGCGCACCAGGCGCTGGGGGTCGGGGGTGCGTGCCTCGAGGGTGAACTCGAAGTCGTTGACGATGTCACCGCGAAAGGCCGGGAGGGTCACCCCGTCGCGGGTCTCGGTGCCGCTGCTGCGGGGCTTGGCGTACTGCCCAGCCATGCGGCCGACCTTGACCACCGGCACAGACGCGCCGTAGGTCAGCACTGCGGCCATCTGCAGGATGGTCTTGACCCGGTCCCGGATGTTGTCGGCGGTGGCCGCGGCGAACGTCTCGGCGCAGTCGCCGCCCTGCAGCACGAACGCCTCGCCGCGCGCGACGGCCGCCATCCTGTCCTTGAGCACGTCGCACTCCCCCGCGAACACCAGGGGCGGATAGCTCGCGATGGTCGCCACTGCCTCGTCGAGCGCTGCCCGGTCGGGCCACACCGGCTGCTGGGCAGCGGGAAGGTCGGCGCCGGCGGCGAGCCGCTGGAGGGGGTCGAGGTCGGTGGGCGTGCTCACGGGCCAAGGATAGGTGCCGCTCGTGGGAGTCGCGGACGGGCCCGTATGCCGGTCAGCGTCGAGGCGCGGCCATGACTGCGGCGAAGGGGCCGACGTGCGCTTGGTTCCGCTCCGTCAGTCCGGTGAGGCCGGCGGGACCCCTGCGGCAGTGAGGGCCGTGTCGAGTACAGCCGTGCTCAGGAGTCCGCGGCACACGGGGGCGATGCACCACCCTGCTAGTGGGCCAGCTCCTGCTGGTGGATGGCTTCACGAAGGACGGCCAGCATCGCCAGTGCCAGCGCAAACCCGGCGAGTGCGCCGAACTCCTCGCTGGCAAAGAGGAACACCTGGCTGATCAGGAGGTTGATGACGAGTGCGGCGTGCAACACACGGAGCGCGGCAAGGGTCTGGTTGCGGAGCAGGAGGGCCGCCCCGACGATCACCATGACCGTGACGGCGCCGCCGGAGATCGCTGCCACCGGCCCGGCTCCCTCGTGCGCCGTGCCTGCCGCGCCAGTCACGATGAGGTAGCCGATGTCGGTCACCGACACCGCCGCTTGCAGCACGAAGAAGCCCAGCACGATTCGTTGAGTGGACCGGCCCTGCAACACCCGGTTCGCCACCCGACCGAGGCCATCGCGCCACACCGTCAGCCGATGCTCCACCCCGACCTGAGCGGCCATGTCCGTGGCCAGGGCCGTGCGCACCTGGCGCGCAACCTCCCGCAGGTCCGGATCGGTGATCTCATCGAGCACTGCCATCGCAAGATCTCGCTGGGACTGTCGCAGCTGCCCACGGACCTGGTCCGAGAACGCGTCCAGGCCCGCTGCCAGCCGCAGCCGGTCGGTGGGTCGGCGGCGCTGAAGGACCGTGCGGACCACGAGGTAGAAGCCGACGAACACGACGTACATGATCGCGATCGCGGGCTGGAAGAAGTAGTCGACGTCCTTGGTGAGGAACTTGCCGATCTCGTCGATGAACAACCCGAAGCCGATCCCGCCGACCAGCGCCCCTCGCATCTTGACCGCACCCCCAGGCACGATGACCAGAGCAACGATGGCCACGCCCATGAGCAGACCGCCCCACAGCACGTGCGCCACGTGCAGGTTCCCCCCACCAACCTGCGGGTAGCCGGTGGCGGCCAGGAACGCACGGGTGAGCAGCACCGTCGCGACCGCCCCGACCAAGAACGTCTCGAAGCGCGCGAGCGACGCACGGTCGCGCGCCACACCGGCACCGCGGTGAACCCGCCGATCGGCGGGACCCTGCCGCACGTCCCCCACTCAGTGACCTCCGCACACCATCGGGTGGGCCGCCACCGACAGCCCTCATGACGCCAGTGACCCTAGCAACGGCCATCCACATCGGGGGGACGGATCGCTCCGTGCGGGGTCGGGACCGACCTCCCCGACGCGGTCAGGGCGCCGGGGGCGCGGGCGGGTCGTCCTCGAGACCACGGGAGAGGGCGAACCGCACGAGCTCCACCCGGTTGTGCAGGTGCAGCTTGCCGAGGGTGTTCTGGACGTGGTTCTGCACCGTGCGGTGCGAGAGGAACAGCTCGGCGGCGATCTCCTTGTAGGACATCCCGGTCGCCACCAACCGCAACACCTCGATCTCCCGGTCGGTGAGCTCGGGCATGGGGCGGTGCGGCGCGTCGGGAGCCGGCTCCGCAGCGGCATCGGAGCCGTCGGCCATCCTGCGGAACTCCCCCAGGACCAGACCGGCCAGACCGGGAGTGAACACCGCCTCACCACGGGCCGTCGCACGCACCGCGGCGACGATCTCCGCTGCGGACGCCGACTTCACGAGATAGCCGGTGGCCCCGGCCTTGATCGCCGCGAGGACGTCGTGCTGCTCGCCACTGGCGCTGAGGATCAGCACCCGGGTGGGCACGTCTCCGAGCGCCCGGCACACCTCGTCGCCGCGCATGCCGGGGAGGTTGAGGTCCAGGACCAGCACGTCCGGGCGGGTCGCGCGCACCCTGCGCACCGCCGCCGGCCCGTCGCTCGCCGTCGCGACCACGTCCAGCCCCTGGGCCACGAGGTCCCGCTCCAGCGCCGAGAGCCAGAGCGGGTGGTCGTCGGCGACCAGCACCGTGGGTTCATGCGAGGTGACCTCGTCCGGGCCGCCCGTTCGGTGCTCGTGTCCTGATGGGGTCATCGTTCCTCCAGTGGTGTCCGGGGCACGACGATCCGCACGACGCACCCACCCCCCGGCCTCGTCGTCCACGAGGCGGTGCCTCCCAGGTCCTCGATGCGCCCCCGGATCGAGGAGCTCACACCCATCCGGCCGACCTCCGCGGCGGCGAGGAGGACGGCCAGCTCGGCGCCGGAGCCGTTGTCACGAATGGTCAGCTCGATGCTGCTCGAGTCACCCTCGAGGAGCACCCAGGCCCGCGCTCCCGGCCCGGCGTGGCGCTCGACGTTGTCGAGCGCGGCACCCACTGCCGCGTCGACCTCCACGCCCACCACCCGGTCGACGGTCACGGCATCCGCCGGCACGACGACGGTGACACCGGGCCGTTCGCGCGCCGTCAGGAGCAGTCGCAGGTCGACCTCCTCGCCCTCCGTGTGCCGCAGGTCGGGCGGGGATGCCGGGAGGTCGGGGGCGCCGGTGCCGGAGACGAACCGTCGCAGCGACCGTTCCTGCTCCGCCGCCAGCACTGCGAGGTGCGCGCTCTCGCCGCCGAGCTCCTCGCCGCGGCGGTGGATGTAGGCGAGCGACTGGAGCACCCCGTCGTGGACCACCCGGGCGATCCGTTCGCGCTCGTGAAGGCGCTCCTGCTCCAGGAGCACCTGCTCCTCACGCTCCAGCCCGGTGCGGGCCAGGTCGACCGCGAGCCCGATGAGCCCCCCGAGGAGCACGAGGAGCACGATGTTGTGCACCGTGGACTGGCTGGGCACCCCGACCTCGATGATGTCGGCGGCCGCGATGACGACCGCGGCGACCAGGCCCCCGCGCGCTCCAGCGACGACCGCTCCGCCGGCCACCGAGCCGGCGGCCCAGATCGTCGGAATGGTGAACTGGCCCGCGGCGATCGCTTCCGGTGACTCGGTGGCCAGGGTGGCGAGGATGCCCACGACCGCGATCGCGACCTCGATGACGATGACGCGCAGGGTGCGCCGCCGGTAGACCAGCAGGCCCAGGGACCACGCCATCATCACCGCGAGCACGGCGACGGCCACCCAGGGACGGACCATGCCCTCGTGGCGCCCCCAGACCAGCCAGCCGGCATACAGAGCCGCCAGTGGCCTGAAGATGTCCAGACCGCGGTGGAAGGACTCGACGACGACCGGTTCGCGCCGACCGGTGCGGGATGACCTCGGCCCCAGGACCCCCATGGTGACCGATCAGCTCGCGTGTCGCCGAGGGCCGGTGTCCTCCTCGAGCCCCCCGGCATCCAGGACGTCCTCGAGCTCGGACACCGCCCGGCCCGGCCGTGCCGCCTCGGCGACCTCCTTGGCCTTGTTCTTCTTCTCGCGCGCGATGCGCTCCTTCATGGCCGTCGCGTACATGTCGACGTATTCCTGGCCGGAGAGCTCCATCAGCGCATACATCAGCTCGTCGGTGATCGAGCGCAGCACGAAGCGGTCGCCCTCCATCCCCTCGTAGCGGCTGAAGTCCAGGGGCTCACCGATGCGCACGCCCACGCGGATCAGGTGCGGGATCTTCTTTCCGGTCGGCTGGGCCTTGTCGGTGTCGACCATCGCCACCGGGATCACCGGAACCCCTGCCTCCAGGGCCATCCGGGCCACGCCGGTCTTGCCCTTGTAGAGCCGACCGTCGGGGCTGCGGGTGCCTTCGGGGTAGAGACCCAGGAGCTCGCCGCGGTTGAGGACCTTCATGCCCGAGCGCAACGCGGCCTCGCTGGCCCGCCCCCCGGATCGGTCCACGGGCAGCTGCCCGACGCCCTTGAAGAACGCCGCCGTCATCCGCCCCTTCATCCCCACTCCGGTGAAGTAGTCGGACTTCGCGAGGAAGGTCATCCGCCGCGGAACCATCAACGGCAGGAAGATCGAGTCGGAGAAGGAGAGGTGGTTGCTCGCGAAGATCGCGGCTCCCTCTTCGGGGATGTGCTCGGCGCCCTCGACCCAGGGCCGGAACAGCAGCCGCAGGATCGGGCCCAGCACCACCGTCTTCAAGAACCAGTAGAACACTGGACCACCCTTTCGCAGCGTGTGCGCCGACTCTAGTCCACGGGTCACCCGGCCGCGGGCGCCCCTACTCGTGCGAAGATCTACCCTGCAGACCTCACGTCATCAAGGAGCACCGGTGGGCGATCGTGCCGGCGGCATGGACGAGCGGGACGTCGACGAGCGCTTCGCCTCGATCATCTCCCAGTGGGACTCCCCCCTGCCCAACGCCGCTGAGGCGCAGTCCGGCGTGGCCGGGCCCGAGGAGGACGGGGTCCGCGACGCGGATGCCGGAGACGCCCGGGATGCCGGAGACGCCCCGGTTGCCGGAGACGCCCCGGTTGCCGGGGATGCCGGGCAGCAGCCCGACGACGTGGCGCCGGAGGAGACCGCCGTCGCGCCTGCCGAGGACCCGGCCCCGCCCCGCCCGTCGTGGGTCAACCCCTCGCCGCTCACGATCATCGTCCCCACGAACGCGTGGCGCGCCGCCGAGCCACCCCCCGCTGACGATCCCGACGCTGCGCAGGGAGTGAGCAGCGAAGAGGACTCCGACGAGCACTTCGAGCCTCCGGCAGTGCACCTCCCACCGCAGGAGGACCTGCACTTCTGGGGTGCGGTCCTCGGCCTGGTCGCCGGGCCACTGCTGCTGCTCTACGTCGCGATGGCCCGCCCGTTCCACAGCACCCGGTGGTTCATCATCTCCGTGGTGTTGTCGGTGGCGGGATTCGCACTGCTCGTCCTGCGCCAACCCGCCCACCGGGACCCGACCAGCGGCGACGACGGTGCCCGCCTCTGACGCTCGGGCGGTCAGCAGAGCGCGAGGTCGACCCAGGTCGGGACGTGGTCACTCGCGGCGGCGAACACCCCGGCGGGCAGAGCCACCTGACGGTGCGGGAGCACGCGCAGCCCGGCCGAGGCCAGCACGAGGTCCAGCCGCCGCCGCGGTGAGCGCGCGGGGAACGTGGGCCGCTCCGGAGAGACGGGCCGGAGGCCTCCGCCGCTCACGAGCCGGCCGTATGCCGGTCCGCTCTCGTCCTCGTTGAGGTCCCCGGCCACGACCAGGTGCGCCCCCCGCGGGTCCACCCGCCCCAGCAGTGCCTCGGTGTGCCAGACGCGCTCGTCCGGCCGCAGCCCGAGGTGCACCGACACCACGACCACCCGCCCACCGCCGGGCACGACGACCTCCGCCACGGCATACCCCCTCGTGCGGTCGGGCCAGCGCACCGGCAACCGGTGGTGCTCGGCCTGCTCGGTGCGCACCCGCGCGGACGTGAAGATCGTGGTGCCTCCGCTCCCCCGGTGCCCGCCCACCCACGTCATCGAGCAGGCCTTGGCGAAGCGGGCCACGCGCCCCCCGGCGAAGAGCCGTCGCGGCACCTCCTGAAGGCACAGCACGTCGGGGTCGACGGCGCGCACGACCCGGGCAGCCAGCGCGTGGTCATCGAGGAAGTCGCGGGTGTTGTAGGTCGCGACCCGCAGGTGGCCCACCGGGTCGGTCAACCCGCTGCCGCGAGGCTGCGGGCCAGGTCGGCCGCACCGACGAGACCGGCCTCGTTTCCCAGCTCAGCAGCGACGATCCTCGCCTCCGGGCGGTAGCCGCGGCCGGTGAGCTGGCGCCTGAAGGCGTCCCGCGCGGGGTCCAGCAACAGGTCCCCGGCAGCACTGACGCCGCCGCCGACGACGAACGTCCCGGGGTCGAATGCGGCTGCGAGGTCGGCCATCCCGAGACCGAGCCAACGACCGATCTCGCCGATCAGCTCGACCGCCAGCGGGTCCCCCTCACGCGCTGCCTGGGTGATCAGGGGCCCGGTGAGGTCCTCGGGGCGCCCCCCGACCCGGTCGAAGAGGTCGGAGACGACGGGGCTCCCGTTCATCATCAGGGTGCGGGCTTCGCGGACCAGCGCGTTGCCGGAGGCGTACTGCTCCCAGCAGCCACGGTTGCCGCACTCGCAGCGGGCGCCGTCGGGCACGACCCTCATGTGTCCGAACTCCCCCGAGATGCCGAACCGCCCCCGGATCACCGTGCCGTCGATGACGATCCCCCCACCGATGCCGGTGCCGAGGTTGACGAGCATGAGGTGGCTCTCTCCGCGGCCGGCCCCGAACCGGTATTCCGCCCAGACAGCGGCGTGCGCGTCGTTGTCGATGAAGACCGGCAGCTCGACCCGCAGGCCGAGCGCGTCGCGCAGCGGCTCGTTGCGCCACGACAGGTGCGGGGAGAACACGATGGTGGCGTGGTCGGCGGCGACGAAACCCGCGGCCCCGATGCCGACGGAGCGGATGTCACCACCACCGTGCAGCAGCTCCTCGATCACCGAGACGATGGTGTCCTCCACCACCCGGGGGCTCTTGGACCGGTCGGGGGTGTCCCGCCGGGTGCGCCGGAGCACCCGGCCCGACTCGTCGACGACACCGCCAGCCACCTTCGTGCCGCCGATGTCGATCCCGATGGACAGCGAACCTTCAGGCATGGGGCCCCTCCTCGGACACGTCGATGTCGACGACCGGGACCGGTCGTGACGGCGGCGGGGATGCCGCGGGACGTCGGCTCGCGCGCCCGCCCGACCCGTTCATCGGCCCGGTGCCCTCCGGTCCCTCCCCGCTCGGGGCTTGGCGGTCGGCCAGGTCGGAGAGCACCCCCGCCGCGACGACGGCCAGGTCCGCGAGCCGAGCCAGCGTCTCGGGGCTCAGCGAGCGCACGACGGCCGCGCTCCGGCACAGCGGGCACCATTGGCAGACGGGATCGTGCCCGGCATCCGGGGTCCTGCTCGACGCCGAGTCCGCCTCGGGCCCCGGGTGCACGCGCTCGCCAGGTCGCTCACCGGGATGCCCGTCGCCACCATGGGCGTCGTCCTCGGTGCTCACCCGGCGCAGGCTCTCCAGCAGCCGGGCTGCCTCCTCGGCCACCGAGCCGACCTGCTCGTCCCACCGGTCAGCGCCCACTGGCCCACAGCTCCTCGTCACGCTCGAAGCTCACCCTGAGCTCGCCCCGGCCGACCGCGGCCTCGCGCACGGTGCAGCGGCGCAGCACCGACGGCAGGCTCACGACGCGCCGCTGCCCGCCGACCTCGAGCACGAGGTCGTCCTCCCTGCGCGAGACGGCGACCTGCCCCGCCGACACGAGAGGGAGCGGCAGGGTGAGGACGAAGCCCTCGCCCTGCGCGCTGACATCCATCCGTGGGACGTCGACGTCGCAGCGCAGGTCCGGCGCGGGCGCGCCGGCGTCGGGGTCCGTGGCGACCGCGAGGGCGGCCAGGGCGTCGACACCGATGGGTTCACCGGCGAGGTAGGGAGCACGCAGGACGGGGATGCCGTGGAAGGACTCCCGGACCATGGCCAGCCCGCTCTCCTGTGCGGCGGTCCAGGCCGAGCGCCACCCGTCCGACTCCCCCTCCGGTGCCGCCGGGATGAGGCGGTTGACGAGGACCGCGTCGACGGCGTATCCGTGGAGGGAGAGCGAGGTGAGCACCCTGCGGCTCTCGGCGATGACGACCCGCTCGGGGGTGAGCACGATGCGCACGCTGGCGCGCGGTGAGGTGAGGAGGGCGCGGATCGTGACCATGAGGTCGCGCCACGCCCGGAGCACGTGCAGCACCTCCGCGCCGGGGACCGGCACACCGGTGGCGGCCGCGGCGGCGGGGCGCAGCACGGTGAGCAGCTTGCGCTGCACCGGCAGGAGCCGGTCGAGGTGCCAACCGAGCACCTCGGGGAGGGCGAGCAGTCGCAGCGTCTCTGCGGTCGGGGCGCAGTCGACGACGACGAGGTCCCAGTCTCCCTCGCTGGCCTGGTGGGCCAGCACCGCGAGAGCTGTGACCTCCTCCGCGCCCGGGAGAGAGGTCAGCTCGTCGGCGACGACGGCATCCAGGCCCATCGCGTCGAGCATCCGCAGGAGGTAGTCGCGCACGACCTGCCAGTCGGCCTCGACGGCCGTGTGGGCCCCGACGGCGAGCGCGTGCAGCCCCGGCTCGACCTCATGGGTGTCGTGCCAGGTGCGCGCCTCCCGGAGGTCGACGTCCAGCGCGTCACCGAGGCTGTGGGCCGCGTCGGTCGACATCACCAGGGTGCGCATCCCGCGCCGGGCAGCCTGCACGGCGGTGGCGGCGGCGGTCGTCGTCTTGCCGACCCCGCCCTTGCCCGTGACGAGGACGATGCGTGGCATGGGCGGATCAGCCCTCGACGCGCTTCTTGAGCTCGGAGAGAGCGGTGTTGATGATGTGTTTCTCGGCCTTGCGCTTGAGCATGCCGATCATCGGCATCGTCAGGTCGACCTCGAGGTCGTACGTGACGGCGGTGGCTGCTCCCACGGGGGCCAGGGCGTAGCTTCCGGTCAGGCCCTTGAGCAGCCCGGCCCGCACGAGCGTCCAGGAGACGACACCCGAGCCGTCCTCGGTGACGTCCCACTCGTATTCCAGGACGTACTCATCCCGGATGGCCCCGGCATCAAGCACGAACTCGACGTGGTCGGCCCAGCCGTCGCCGTCGCTGCTGAGCACCGTGCACCGCTTGACCTGCTCGGCCCACTCGGGATAGCGCTCGAAGTCGGCGATGACGTCGAGGACATCGCCTGGTGAGGCGAGGATCTCGATCGTGGACTGGGTGCGGTCGGCCATGGCAGCGAGATTACCCGCTCGGCGGGGTCCTAGAGTTGCGGGTCAGACCACGTGCAGTCCATCGAAGGAGTCCGATCGTGCTCGAGACGTCATCCCCCCTGGTCCTCCCGGTCACCAGCGAGGGCAGCCTCGCGGACCTCCCCGGCCGGTGGGCGACGTCCGAGCCGGGGCGTGTCACGTTCTCGGTTCGCTCGGGGGGCGGCTGGACCGATGTCACCGCAGCCACGTTCGCGGCCGATGTCGACGCCCTCGCCAGGGGGTTCATCGCCGCCGGGGTCGAGCCGGGGCAGTCGGTCGCCATCATGAGCCGAACCCGCTACGAGTGGACGGTCGCCGACTTCGCGCTCTGGTCGGCCGGTGCGGTGCCAGTGCCCATCTACGAGACCTCCTCCGCCGACCAGGTGGCGTGGATCCTGCGCGACTCCGGGTGCGTCGGCGTGCTCGTCGAGACCGCGACGCACCTGGCAGCGGTCGAGCAGGGGCGCGCGGACCTGCCGGACCTGACCCACACCTGGGTGATCGACCAGGGCGGCGTCGACACCCTGAGCACCGAGGGCAACAGCGTCGCGGCCTCAGAGCTCCAGGCCCGACGACGCGGCCTGAACCGCGACAGCATCGCGACGATCATCTACACCTCGGGCACCACCGGCCGCCCCAAGGGCGTCACGCTCACCCACGGCAACTTCCTCACCCTGTCCGAGAACGCCACCGAGCAGCTCGCCGAGGTGGTCCGCTCCCCCGGTGCCTCCACGCTCCTCTTCCTCCCCATCGCGCACGTGTTCGCGCGCTTCATCCAGGTGCTCGCGGTCACGGCGGGGGTCCGGATGGGCCACTCCTCGGACCTGAAGACGCTCATGGACGACTTCGGGAGCTTCCGGCCGACCTTCATCCTGGCGGTGCCGCGCGTCTTCGAGAAGGTCTACAACTCCGCCGAGGCCAAGGCCGAGGCAGGCGGGAAGGGGAAGATCTTCGCCGCCGCGACCGCCACGGCGATCGCCTGGTCGCAGGCGCAGGATGCCGGGTCGGTGCCGCTCGCGCTGCGCGTCAAGCACGGCGTCTTCGACCGGCTGGTCTACGCCAGGCTGCGCGAGGCCATGGGCGGCAAGGTCGAGTACGCGGTCTCTGGCGGCGCGCCGCTCGGCACCCGGCTCGGGCACTTCTTCCGCGGCATCGGTGTGACGATCCTCGAGGGCTACGGGCTCACCGAGACGACCGCTCCCGCCACCGTCAACCGGCCCGACGCGATCCGGATCGGGTCCGTGGGTCAGCCGCTCCCGGGGGTGGACATCAAGATCGCCGACGACGGCGAGATCTGCATCCGCGGGGTCAACGTCTTCAGCAGCTACCACGGCAACGACACCGCGACCGCCGAGGCCGTGAGCGACGGGTGGTTCCGTACCGGCGACATCGGTGAGCTCGACAGCGATGGTTACCTGCGGATCACCGGGCGCAAGAAGGAGATCCTCGTCACCGCTGGTGGCAAGAACGTCGCGCCCGCGGTGCTCGAGGACCGGCTCCGGGCGCACCCGCTGGTCTCGCAGTGCATCGTGGTCGGTGACGGACAGCCGTTCATCGCCGCACTCGTCACCCTCGACGCCGAGATGTATCCGGGGTGGGCCGCCAACAACGGGCTCGAGGCGGTGCCCTTGGCAGCAGCTCGCACCAACGAGCAGATCGTCGGTGAGATCCAGCAGGCCGTCGACGACGCCAACACCGCTGTCTCCAAGGCCGAGTCGATCCGCAAGTTCGCCATCCTCGACACCGACTTCACCGAGGAGTCCGGTCACCTCACACCGTCCCTGAAGCTCAAGCGCAACGTCGTGATGCGCGACTTCGAGGACGAGGTCGTGGCTCTCTACGGTGGCTGACACGCCCCATCGCGGCGGGCGCTCCACGGTCCTGCGTGCGGGGACCACGGATCGCTCACCACTCCTCCCGGCGGCGCTCCTGGGCGCCGCGTGGTTGGCGTGGTTCGGTGTGCTCCAGTGGAGCGTCGTCCGCTTCCGGGTCCCGATCGTGCTCACCCTCACGGCGTGCACCGCGCTCCTGGCGTGGTGGCTGGTGCGCCGGGTCGAAGTCGACGTCCCCAGAGCTCTCGCGCCGATCGTCCTCGTGGGATCGGTCGCCATCACGGTGACGGTGCCCTTGTTCACCTACCTGCGCGGCGGCTGGGTGCCTCTGGCACTGGTGATCGTCGGCGTCGGGGGGCTCACCTGTGCGGCCCTGCTCCTGGGCCGCCACGCGTGGGCCCAGCGGGCGGCGTTCGGGGTCGCCGTCGCCACCCACGTCGCGCTCGGCGCGGTCGCCATCATCGGCGACCCGGCCCCGAGGATCGACGTCTGGGTGGTGCTGCAGCAGGGGTCTGACGCCATCGCGCGGGGCGAGAACCTCTACACCCAGCAGTGGACCGGTTCCCCGGGGGTGCAGGACCTGTTCCCCTACCTGCCGTGGATGGGGATGCTCGTGGCACCCGGCCGATGGTTGGGCGGTGACGTGCGCTGGGCCCTGCTGGTGTGGTCCCTCGTGCTGTGCGCCGGCCTGTGGGCGCTGGCCCGTGGCCGGGTCGAGCGAGCCGCGGCGGTGACCGCGGTGCTCGTGCTCGCACCGGGCACCCTCACCCAGATCGACCAGGCCTGGACCGAGCCGGTGCTCGCCGCGCTGCTGGTCTGGTGGGCGGTGCTCGTGCGGCGCGGGAACGCGTGGTGGGCGGTGGCGCCGCTCGCGCTGGCCTGCGCGAGCAAGCAACACCTCGCCCTGCTCGCGCCGGTCCTCCTGGCATGGCGTCCGTTCGGGGTGGTGCGCACCCTCGTGACCGGCGGTGTGACGGCGCTGCTCGTGCTGCCCTGGGTGGTGGCCGACCCCGGCGCCTTCTTCGGCGACACGGTGACCACCCTGCTGGAGTTCCACCCGATCCGCTTCGCGAACACCTGGTACCTGTACTTCCTCAACGAGTGGGGCGTGACCTTGCCGTTCGCGGTGACCGGCGCCGCGATGCTGCTGGCCGTCGGGGCCGCGACGTATGCCGTGTGGCGTCGACAACCGCCCGTCGCCGAGGTGTTGCGCTGGTTGGCGTTGGTGCTCGCGGTCGCGAACCTGGTCAACAAGCAGGCGTTCTACAACCAGTTCTGGCTCGTCGGGGCCCTTGTCATCGCGTCGTTGGCGCTCCCACCGCGTACCTGCGACGGCTCGGACGTCCTCAGCCGGCGAGGGAGTGCAGGCGTGCCTGCCAGTCCCGGGTGAGGTCCTCGCGGGTGGTGCCCAGGACCTCGCGCAGCGCCCGGTCCGTGGCCACCCGCACGTCCTGCTCCGAACCGGTGCTCGTGGCTGCTCGCACGAAGCGCCGCACCGCCTCCTCCCCGTGCCGGTCGACGAGGACCTGCACGGCCTGCCACGACGCGAGGTAGGCCACCTCGATGTCCCCGCGTGAGGGGTCGACATCGAGCGCACCGGGGAGAGCGGTGGGGGCCTGGCCGGCGCGCACGGCCATCACGAGGGGGGCGGCGATGTGCTCAGCCGGCAGACCGGCATACCCGTAGCCGATGTGGTCGGCGTATCCCTCGGACACCCACGGCTCGGCTCGGCCCGGCACGGTGGCGCGCACCGCGACGTGGGTGAGCTCGTGGGCGATGACCACCTGCCGGCCTGCGGGCGTGAGCCTGTCGAAGGCGTCGGGGTCCAGGACGACCCGGTCGCCCGTCGCGGTCCCTGCCTTCCCCACGGGCCCCTCGGTCGTCGCCGCGACCGGTGCCCCGCCGGCGGCGCGGCCGAGGAGCACGTCGGCCTCGGACTCGCTCGAGGGAGCGAGGACGAGCACCCGGTCGGGAAGGTCCCAGGATCTCGACAGGGCTGCACGGGCGCGCTCGACCATGTCTGCGTCCTCGCCCAGGGCTCCCGCGGGGACGGTGCCCGCCACGACGGCGTGCTCGGTGCGGTGCACCCGGGCGCCGGCCAGTGCCAGCCAGGGCGCGGTCGAGCCCGTTCCGGACGGGTGCTCGGACGCGATCCGCCACTCGCCCCGGGTGCTCTCGAGGTGGTAGTCGACACGCGCCGTGCGATCGCAGGTGTCGACTCCCCTGACGCGATAGGCCAGCAGCACGCTCAGCACGCCGGGGGATGCGGGGGTGGCCCGGGTGAAGGACGGGTCGTGCGCCAGGCCCACCACCCCCAGGTCGGCGGCGGTCTCGAACGCGCTGAGCTGCGCCAGCCCGTCCGGCGACTCCGGGTCGGCGACGGTGGCGGCGAACCCGGAGCGGTCGTGGTCTGCAAGCGCCTTCTCGCGGCGGGAGAGGAGGGCGTCCAGGGCCCTGGCTGACACCCGGTCGACACCGGCGGAGGCACTCGGGACGGCCGCGTTGGCCGAGCTTCCCGAGATGGGCGCACCAGAAGAGGTCTGTCGACCCGGCCCGGGCCCGGGCGCGCATCCGAGCGTGACCCCCGCGCACCCGACCACGAGCGCCAGGGCGATCGCCCGGACCGCGGCAGCAGACGGCGCCCTCCCTGCCGGGCTCGGTCGGTCGATCGTCGGGGGAACGCGCACGGACCCATCGTAGGAACCCTTCGACGACTGCCGGCTCAGCCGACCGCCCAGCCGCCCTCCCCGGGGGCCGGAGCGGCTCCCCATGACTGGGCCGACTGCCACGACTGCGACGGGTGGCTCTCGAGGTGCACGCGAGCCGCGGAGGCGGACTCGACGCTCACCAGACCAGAGCGCACCAGCCTGGTGACGGCAGCGCGCTCCTCGCGGTCGAGAGCGCGCTCAGGTGGGGGCGCGTGGGCGGTGAGCTCCAGGAGCACGGGCACCATGCAGTCTCCGCAGTGCAGCTCGCGCACGGGGCAGGTGCGGCACTCGACCGTCAGTGCGAGGTCGTTGGCAGTCATGCGTCTCACTCCTTCCAGGTGGTCTGCGACCCACGCTAGGGGCGGGCACCGACAGCCCTCCAGGTGAGGCGCATCCCGCCAGGACGTCCGACGGCGTGACGACGCCGGGGGGAACCCCTGCCGGATCGCCCCGCGCCGCGCACCTCACCGCCCGTGTCGGTGCCGACACCTACCGTCGGCGACATGACGGCGGTCCAGGGCACGTTCGACGATCTGGGCACCGCGCTGTCCACCACGACCTTCGTCGTCGTCGACCTCGAGACCACCGGCGGCAGCCCGACGGAGTGCGGCATCACCGAGATCGGTGCCGTGAAGGTGCGCGGCGGCGAGGTGCTGGGTGAGTTCCAGACCCTGGTCAACCCGGGCGCCCCGATTCCCGCCTTCATCTCGGTCCTCACCGGCATCAACGACACGATGGTCGCCCGGTCGCCACGCATCGAGGCAGCGCTGCCGGCCTTCCTGGAGTTCGCCGAGGGCTCGGTGCTCGTCGCGCACAACGCCGGCTTCGACATCTCCTTCCTCAAGGCGGCGGCCCGCCGCACCGACCACGACTGGCCGGGTTTCGCCGTCCTGGACACGGTGCACCTCGCCCGCCAGCTCGTGCACCGTGACGAGGTCCCCAACCACCGGCTCGCGTCCCTGGCTCGCCTCTTCTGCGCCACGACCACCCCCGACCACCGAGCACTGCACGACGCGCGTGCCACGGTCGACGTGCTGCACGGCCTGCTGGAGCGGGTCGGTTCGCTGGGGGTGCACTCCCTCGAGGAGCTGCTCGACTACACCGCGCGAGTCTCCCCCGCCCGGCGCCGCAAGCGCCACCTCGCCGACGGCCTGCCCGACGCGCCGGGTGTCTACCTCTTCAAGGACGGCCAGGGGCACGTGCTCTACGTCGGCACCTCCGTCTCGATCCGCACCCGGGTGCGCTCCTACTTCACCGCCTCGGAGCACCGACGCCGGATGGGTGAGATGGTGCGCATCGCGGAGTCGGTGACCCCCGTGGTCTGCGCGACCATCATCGAGGCCGAGGTCCGTGAGCTGCGCCTCATCGCGCAGCACAAACCGCGCTACAACCGCCGCTCACGCAACCCAGAGAGGGTGCTGTGGGTCAAGCTCACCGTCGAGCCGTTCCCAAGGTTGTCGATCGTGCGCACTGTCGCCCATGACGGCAGTCGGTATGCCGGACCGTTCGGCTCCCGCGCCGCCGCAGAGGCCGCCGTCGCCGCCGTCCACGAGGTGCTTCCGCTGCGGCAGTGCCTGGAGCGACTCTCCCCCGCCAGGCCGCGGTCCGCCTGCGCCCTGGCCGACATGGGCCGCTGCGGGGCTCCGTGCACCGGCGCCCAGAGCGTGCAGGACTACTCACGTGTCGTCGAGCGGGCCGCAGACCTGCTGAGCGGTGACACCAGGGAGCTCCTCACCGCGCTGCGAAGCCGCCTCACAGAGCTCTCCGACGCCGAGCGCTTCGAGGACGCCCAGCTCGTCCGCGACCGCCTGGTCGCGCTGGTGCGCGGCACCACGAGGTCGCAGCGCCTGGACCCACTCTCCCGGATGGGCGAGCTCGTCGCGGCCCGGCGCTCGGTGCTCGGTGGGTGGGAGATCGTCTGCGTGCGCCACGGGCGCCTCGCAGGCAGCACCACCTCGCCGCGCGGAGCCGACCCGATGCCCTACGTCGAGGCACTGCGGGCCAGCGCCGAGGTGGTCGCGCCGCCCGCGCCGCCCTCCACCGCAGCCACCTCCGAGGAGAGCGAGAAGATCTTGCGCTGGCTCGAGGCGCCCGGGGTGCGGATCGTGGACGTCGAAGGGTCCTGGACCTGCCCCGTCGGGGGCTCGGCCCCGGTGCGGGCCGAGCTCGAGCCGCTCGAGACGTCCCGCCGCGCCGCAGCCGGCTTCGCCGGGACCCGCTGACCGAGCCCTACCTTCGCCGAGGACCTCGCGGGTGACCGAGCACCTGGCCGCTAGTGTGGCCGTCGTGATCACCGCCATCGTCCTCATCAGCGCCGACGTCGACCGCATCCCCGAGGTCGCCCAGGAGATCGCCGACATCGACGGAGTGACCGAGGTCTACTCGGTCGCCGGTGACGCGGACCTCATC
>JBDSNZ010000195.1:0-10141 GCA_039915055.1 Ornithinibacter sp. | reverse complement strand
CTGGCTCGCCAGGCGGCCGAGCACGACGTCGGACGCGTCGATGACGTGCCACGCCCGGGTGATCTCTCCCGGCTTGGGGGTGTAGGTGCGCACAGTGCTTCCTCGCTGGTGGTGGGTCAGGACGGGTATGCGGCGTGCTCCCGAAAGGGACTCATGGCCCCTGTCGGAGGCGCACGGCACACCAGTCCTCCATCGTACGGGGCTCGCTCCCGGCGCCAAAATCGGATTGCGCATGTCCTCCTGGGCAGTGTGACCTGCGCGAACGCCGTGCATGATCTCTGTGCACAGTACTGGTGCAAACAGAGTGTGCAGAGGTATTGTGCATCCATGACGACGACACCACCCCCGCCCGACGGACAGCTCACCGGCATCCGCCTGGACGCCACCGCGCTGAAGACGCTCGCCCACCCGCTGCGAAGTCGGCTCCTCTCCGCGCTGCGCGTCGACGGCCCGGCGACGGCCACCGACCTGGCCACGCGCCTCTCGACCAACTCCGGCGCGACGAGCTACCACCTGCGCCGGCTCGAGTCGGTGGGCCTGGTCACCGACACCGGGGACGGCCAGGGCAAGCGCCGGCTCTGGCGGGCCGCCACCGACAGCCACCAGTTCGAGCCGAGCGACTTCGTCGGCGACGAGGACGCGGAGACCGCCCTGAACTGGCTCCAGCGCGACTACTCCCGTCACCTCGGGGAGCGTTACGAGCACTGGCTCGACGTCGAGGAGGCCTGGCCCGCCGACTGGCGCGACGCCATCGGCATGAACGACTCGTGGGTCGTGGTCACGCCGCAGCAGGCCCAGGCTCTCACGCACGAGATCGAGGAGGTGGTCGCCCGATACCGCCGGGTCGGCCAGGGGAACCCGCAGGCCCGGCGCGTGGCGGTCTACGCCGTGACCTACCCCGTCGACCTCGACCGCCCCCCGCGCGGGACCACCCGATGAGGAGGCTGACCGGACAGGTGAGCGCCCGTGGGGCGCGGCGCACCCTCCTCGTGCTCACCTTCACCCGGTGGTTCCCCGTGGGCCTGACCATCGGCCTCACCACCCTGCTCCCCCTGGAGCGGGGCATGACCCTCGCCCAGATCGGGGTGATCTTCGCGATGCAGGGCTTCGTCGTGCTGGGCCTGGAGCTGCCGACCGGCGGCTTCGCCGACGCCCTGGGTCGGCGCCCGGTCCTGGTCGCCTCCGCCGTGGTCTCCCTCGTGTCGGCGGTGGTCGTCGTGACGGCACAGGGCTTCACGGCATTCGTCGTGGCCCTCCTGCTCCAAGGGGTGTTCCGGGCGCTGGACTCGGGCCCACTGGAGTCCTGGTACGTCGACACGGCACAGGCGGACGACCCCGGCGTGGCCGTCGAGGACGGGCTCTCCCGGGCCGGCACGGTGCTCGGCGTGTCCATCGCCACGGGTGCGCTGATCTCCGGTGGCCTGATCACCTGGCACCCGGTGCAGACGGCATCCGCGCTGGTGCTGCCCTACCTGTGCGCGATCGCACTCTTCGGGGTGCACCTGGTCGCGGTCACCCTCCTCGTGCGCGAGCCGCGCAGCCACCTGGACTCCAGGGGCCTGCGCCGGGCCGTCGCCTCCGCGCGCCAGGCACCCGGGGTCGTGGTCGGTGGTCTACGGCTCCTGGCCACCTCGCGGGTGCTGCTCGCCCTGGTGCTCGTCGAGGTGTTCTGGTCCGTCGGGATGATCGCGTTCGAGACCCTCATGCCGGTGCGGCTCTCGGAGCTGGCCGGGGGCGAGACGCGTGCCGGCGCGCTGATGGGGCCGGTGTCGGCCGCGGCGTGGGGCCTCTTCGCCGTGGGCTCCGCAGCCGCGGGGCGGGCGAGCAAGCGCATCGGGGTGGCTCGGGTCGCACTCGCCGCACGCATCTTCAACGGCGTCCTGGTCGTCGTCATGGGACTCATGGCCGGCCCGATCGGTCTGATCACGGCATTCCTCCTCACCTACACGCTGCACGGTGCGGCCGGGCCGGTGCACGCCACGCTGCTGCACCGGCAGGCGGAGGCGGGCAACCGCACCACGGTGCTCTCGATGAACTCGATGGCGGCGGGCGGCGCCTACAGCCTCGGGCTGCTCGTGCTCGGACCGCTCGCCGAGGCGACGAGCACCGCCACGGCAATGATCGCGGCGGGAGCGTTCAGCATCCTCGGTGCCGCGCTCTACCTCCCGGCCATCCGCGCCGAGCACTCCGACGCACGCACGCCCGTCGCGGCTGGCACGCTGGAGGGATGAAAGACTTTCTGCTCGGCGTCGCGTCCACCCTCGCCCTGCTGGTGCTCCTGGCCGTCGTGGGGGTGCTCGCGCTCGGACGTGGTGCCGAGCCGGCGCCCACCACCACCGCGTTGGGACCCGGTGCCAGCGTCGGTGCGCGGGTCCAGCCACCGAGCGACCTCGGCGCTGACGAGACGTGGTTGGGTGAGGTGGAGCTGCGCAGCGAGGACGTCGTGTCCCCCGACGGTGACCTCGTGGACGTGGTCGCCACCGGCGCCGGGGTCAGGTTCTCCGGCAACGGCCTTCGAGCCGCTCGACTCGACATCGACGCCACCATCCCCTTCGACACCGTGGCCGGGCAGGTGGGTCCGGACGTGCGGCTCTACGCAGCCGGCGGCGGCCGCGCCGGGGTCGAACGGAAGGTCACGATCCTGGGACGTGACCTCACGGTGCGCGCCACGGGCACCGTCGTCGCCGACGGAGGGCAGCTGGTCATCGAGCCCGAAACCGTCGACATCGGCGGTCCGTCGATCATCAACACCGCCGTCAGCGCCATCGCCCGAACCCTGGTCACCATCCGTCAGGACGTGCCCGGCGTGCCCGACGGCATGCGCCTGACCGACGTCGAGGTGAGCGGAGCAGGCTTCGGTGCGCAGCTCACCGGCACCGACGTCATGATCGGGCGCTGACCGGCCCGCTCCGCCACCCACCGGCCGGATGCCGGTCCTTCAGCTGCTGGTCACCACCGTCTGGTGGGTGGCCGAGTCGTAGCTGAACGTGGTGGTCGCTCCGTCGGTGGGCACCACGAGGGAGATGTCGCCGCCTCCCTGGACTCCGCCATCGCCATAGTTCTCGCCCCACGAGAGCCCGTGCGCGATCTTGAAGTTCCACGACCCCGCGGGGATCTTCTTGGTCGCCCAGGTGTAGACACCGTCGCCGTCCTTGTCCTGCAGCCATGGACGCATGCAGTCAGGGCTCCAGACGGCGGGGCAGCCGAGCTCGACCTGGAAGTCCCCGGGGGCCGTGATGATCGGGCCCTGCTCGTCGGAGGTCACCCAGTGCGTCGCATGGTCGTAGTAGAAGGTCACGGTGCCATCGGTCTCGTAGTCGATGTTGTCCGACCCCCCACCCTTGCCGTAGCTCTCGGTCCACGAGCGGTTGATCGCGACCTTGTACGCATAGGGAGCGGCCGGAAGGGTGAAGGTCTTCTTCCAGATCTGGTCACCCGGGTCGAGCGCGAGCTGCGCCTGGTCACATTCCGGCGCCCAGTCGCCGCTCACCCCGAGGTTCACGGGGCAGCCCATCTCCGAGTTGTGGGTGCCGGGCACCGACACCGCCGTCGGGGCCTGCACCGGGTCGCCGATCTCGACGTCTGTGGTGACCCGCCGAGGCGTCACGACACTCGCCCAGTCACCGTCTGCAGCCACCCGACCACCGGCATCCTGCACGACGACGCGGTACTCCAGGACCGAGCCCAGCGGCATCCCCGACACGTCGTGGAAGACCCGGAACGGCGCGTTGTCGTCGGTGCCCAGGGTGCGCCAGTCCTCGGTGCCGACGGGGCGGTACAGGAAGGTCGCCTGCGCGAACGTGCCTGACTGCACGGCTGCGCCGATCTCGGCGCGCCCGGACACCCCACCCTCGGGGACCGTGAGCGTCACCTTCGGTGCAGCCACCCTCGTCTCCATCGGGGCACTCGCGCGATAGACGGCCACGCTGAGGCCGGGAACCGTCACCGTCACCTCCCCGCTGCGCGAGGTCTTCATCGGCTTGCGAGCGCCCATGACCGGCACGAACGCGCCCCTGGTGGTCCAGGTGTCGAAGGACGCGGTCGCCGCCCTGGTGTCGTTGTTCGCGACGACGAGGTACTCCGACTTCTTCCTCGCGTCGATGCGCGAGACCGCGAAGATCCCTGCTCCGTCAGCCGCGTAGCGCTGGACCTGCGCACCGTCCGCGAGGGCGGGGTGCTCCGCGCGCACCCGCGAGAGCTCTCGGATGTGCTGGTAGAGAGGGTGCGTGGTGCCGAAGCGGTCACGCGAACCTTCGGGCCCCGCCAGGACGTCCTCGGTGTTGTAGACATCGACCTTGCTCGCGAACATGTCCTCACGGGCCAGCTGGTCCCCACCCGTGCCGATGAACCCCTGCTCGTCCCCGTAGTAGGTGACGGGGTTGCCGCGCGTGGTGAACATGAGCGAGTCGGCGAGCTCCACCCGCGCGAGGTGCTCCTTCTCGTCCTTGGAGGCATCCTTGAGAAACATGGCGACGCGGCCCATGTCGTGGTTACCCAAGAACGTGGGCAGCTGGTAGGCGTTGCTGTCGGAGTCGGTGTACCAGTCGTCCTTGGCGTAGAAGTCGGCGAGCACCGATGCCGCATTGCCCTTGGCGAAGTCGACGCCCTGTTGCTGGAAGCCGAAGTCGAGCGTCGCCTGGAGCTTGCCCGCGGTGGTGAACTGCGACATGACCTGGGGGTTGCCGTCGTAGACCTCGCCGAACGCGAAGAAGTCCTCGTTCTTCACCCGGGCGGCCTCGCCGAGGATGTCCGGCACGAACTTCTGCCAGAACTCCAGGTTGACGTGCTTGACCGTGTCGATCCGGAAGCCGTCGATGCCGAAGTCCACCCACTTCTTGTAGATGTCCCCCATTCCCTGCACGACCTCGGGGCGCTCGGTGAACAGGTCGTCCAGACCGACGAAGTCACCGTAGGTGGAGGACTCACCGGCGAAGGTCGAGTCACCACGGTTGTGGTACATGAGCGGGTCGTTCAACCAGGCAGGGGTCTTCGCGTTCTCATCACCCGCGTGCAGGAACGGGGTGTAGGGGAAGGACGTCGCGGGGTCCATGGCCGGGAACGCCCTGTTGACGTAGTCGCGGTCGTCGAAGGTGGTGCCGTCAGCCCTCTCGTAGGGCGAGGACTTCTTCGAGCGGTAGGTGTAAGCGCCCTCCTCGTAGTCGATGACGTCGGCGGTGTGGTTGGTGATGATGTCGAAGAAGACCTTCATGCCCTTCTTGTGGGCAGCGTCGATGAGCGTCTTCATCTCCGCGTTGGTGCCCAGGTGTGGGTCGATCTGGGTGAAGTCGGTGATCCAGTAGCCGTGGTAGCCGGCGCTCTCCTGGCCCGGGCCGCCCTGCACGGGCTTGTTCTTGAAGCTCGGCGTCAGCCAGATCGCCGTGGTGCCCAAGCCCTTGATGTAGTCGAGCTTCTGGGTGACGCCCTTGAGGTCACCCCCGTGGTAGAAGCCCTTGTGCGTGGGGTCGAAGCCGGTCGTGAGGGGGCCGCCGGTGAGCCCGCCCTTGTCATTCGCCGTCGACCCGTTGGCGAAGCGGTCCGCCATCAAGAAGTAGAAGCGCTCGCGGGTGAGGGAGGAGCGGAGCGAGTCCCTGGCGAGGCGGGCGTCCGCCTTCGTGGTGCCGCCGGCGAGGCCGGTCGGCGCGACAGAGACGAGGTGCGTCTCGTCGTCGTAGTCGAACCGCAGGGTCGCCGGCCCCTCGAGGACCAGCGGAAGGTTCGCGCCACCCTTGACGCCGTCCGCGCCGTAGTCCACCGCCCAGCTTCCGTCGAGGGCGACCTTGTACTCGTAGGTGCCGGCCGGCACCTCGAAGGTTCCGGTGAAGACCGCGGTGTCACCGACCCGGTCCAGCATGCTTGCCTCGCAGTCCGGCTGCCAGTCCTTGGAGCACCCCAGCTCGTCCTGGAGGGAGCCGACCAGGGTCACCGAGGTGGCTGCCGCCGAAGCGGGGCCGGCAGCGACCAGCCCCAGGCCCGCCACGACGGCAAAACCGGCCAGCACGGCATACGGACGGTGGTGACGGGGCATCGGCGCTCCTCGAGGTCGCCGGGACGCCTGCGCCCCGGTCCGGTCTTCATGGGGGAACCTAGGTGCGTAAACGCTTTACATCCACACCACGAGCAAAAAACTGACGATTCTTTTACCTTCGGCCCGGTGCCCGCCCTCCCTTGGCCGGCTCTCGCCGGGTGCGCTCCACCCGCGCCTCGTCCCAGATCGGCTCATCGCTCTCGAGCACCGAGCCATCGGCACGAAAGATGAGGAACCGGTCGAAGCCGCGGGCGAACCACCGGTCGTGGGTGACGGCTACCACGGTGCCCTCGAAGGCAGCGAGCGCATCCTCCAAGGCCTCGGCCGAGTGCAGGTCGAGGTTGTCGGTCGGCTCGTCGAGCAGCAGCAGGGTGGCGCCGGACAGCTCCAGCAGCAGGATCTGGAACCGGGCCTGCTGGCCGCCGGAGAGCGAGTCGAAGGTCTGCTCCGAGGCGCGAGCCAACCCGTAGCGGTCCAGTGCCCGGGCCGCGAGGTCACGCGGCCGACCCTCCCGGTGGTCATCGCCCCGGTGCAGGATCTCCAGGAGGGTGCGTCCGTGCAGGGAGGCGTGGTCGTGCGTCTGGGCGAACCACCCGGGGCGCACCCGTGACCCCAGGACCACCCGGCCGGAGTGCTCGACCGGGGCGGGCCGGATGTCGCCGACGGGCTGGTGCTCCACGTCGGGGTCGCTGCCCCCGGCGGCGAGCAGCCGCAGGAAGTGCGACTTGCCGGACCCGTTGCTGCCGAGCACGGCGACCCGCTCCCCGAACCACAGCTCGGTGTCGAAGGGGCGCATCAGCTGGTGGCCGTCGACGGCCAGCTCCAACGCAGTCGCGATGACGGCCCGCTTGGCGGTGCGACCTCCGCGCAGGCGCATCGCCACCTGCTGGCGCAGCGGGACCGCCTCGGGTGGTCCAGCCTCCACGAACTTCCGCAACCGGGTCTCCGCCGCTCGCAGGCGCGAGGCCATCCCGTCGTTGTAGGTGGCCTTCTCCCGATACATAACGACGAGCGCCTTGATCTTGAGGTGCTCCTCGTCCCACCGTCGCAACAGCTCGTCCAGCCGGTCGTTGCGCTCGACCCTGGCCTTCTCGTAGCTCGAGAATCGACCCGGGTGCACCCACACGGTGTTGCCCGCGGTGCCGGGCTCGAGGGTGGCGATGCGGGTCGCGACCCGGTCGAGCAGCTCTCGGTCGTGGCTGACGAAGAGCACGGTCTTCGGGGAGTCGACGAGCTGGCCCTCCAGCCACCGCTTCGCAGGCACGTCGAGGTAGTTGTCGGGCTCATCGAGCAGGAGCACCTCCTCGGGCCCTCGCAGCAGAGCCTCGAGCACCACCCTCTTCTGCTCCCCGCCGGAGAGCGTGGCGACCGCCCTCCACTGGGCCTGCTCGTAGGGCACCCCGATCGCGGCGACGGTGCAGACGTCCCAGAGGGTCTCCCACTCGTATCCGCCGACGTCACCCCAGTCGGCGAGCGCCTGGGCGTAGGCGAGCTGGTCCTGCTCGGAGTCCCGTTCCATCATCGCGAGCTCAGTGCGGTCGATCTCCGCCGCGGCGAGACGCACCGGCTCGGGGGCGACCGAGATGAGCAGGTCTCGCACCGTGGTGGCGTCGCGGACCTTCCCGATGAACTGCCGCATCACCCCGAGGCCCCCGCTGCGGGTCACCGCCCCCTCGGATGCCGTGAGGTCGCCGGCCAGGATGCGCAGCAGCGTGGTCTTGCCGGTGCCGTTGGGACCGATCAGCGCAACCTTGGCTCCTTCGCCGACCCGGAAGGTGACCTCACGCAGCAGCGGTCGGCCGTCGGGGAGCGCGAATCCCACGGCATTGATGTCGAGATGTCCCACGAGAGACCAGTGTCCACGAGTGGGGCCCCGATCTCACCCGACTTCCCGTTCCCCGACGCCGTCAGGAGGGGGGAACACGCCGGGTGCCGGCCGGTGCGCGGAGCGTTCTCTCCCCTCGAGCAGTGGGGAGGGCTCGGGTGGAGCGGGCCTGGATCGCTCGCGCCGCGAGGTCGGCATCCGGCGGGTAGGTGACCTCCTCGAGGGACAGCCCGTGCGGGGGCATCACCGTGATCCTGGGGTCCCGGACCGCCGCGCTGAGGACCTCCCGCGGCTCGTCCACGCCGAGCCGACCGTCCCCCACTGGGACCACGGAGCCGACGAGCGCTCGGACCATGCTGTGGCAGAAGGCATCCGCCACGACAGTTCCCTCGACGACACCACCTCGGGAGCGGCGCCACGAGAAGGACAGGAGCGTGCGCACCGTCGTGGCCCCCGCCCGCTTGCGACAGAAGGCCCCGAAGTCGTGCAGCCCGAGCAGCTGCTGCGACGCGGCGTCCATGGCCGCCACGTCGAGCCGGCTTCTGGCCACGACCGTGTCACGGCGCCGCAACGGGTCCAGCAGCGACGGGTCGTCGATGAGGCGGTAGACGTAACGACGCCGGAGCGCCGAGAACCTGGCGTCGAAACCCTCGGGCGCGGGCGCGACCGAGCGCACGACGATGTCCGGTGGCAGCACCCCGCGCAACCGGATCACCGCTGCTGCTGCGGGGACCTGACCGGACCTGGCCGGTAGCTGCTCCCACGCCGTGGGGTCGATGTCGGCGTGCGCCACCTGGCCTCGCGCGTGCACCCCGGCATCCGTGCGCCCGGCCACCGTCACCCGCACCCCGGCCTCGCTCCGCAGCACGATGCCGAGCCCTCGGCAGAGCTCGGCCTCGACGGTGCGCCGCCCCGGTTGGGCCGCCCAACCGGAGAACTCGGTGCCGTCGTAGGCGAGGTCGATACGGATCCGCAGGCTCACCGCGCCAGCGTAGTGCCGGTCCGTGCAGCGTTCCCGCGGTGCCGGATCGGCCACGCCTCTGGTGGGCGTGGCTGGTGCACCGGGAGAATGACCCGCTGTGAGCGCACCCACCACCACCGAGGCCACGACCCTGCGCCTGCAGCGCGCGGCCATCTCCGCCGCATTCCTCGTGCAGGGGCTGCTGTTCATCTCGCTCACCCTGCGGTTGCCGCAGATCAAGTCGCTCTTCGACCTCTCCGAGGTGCAGCTCGCCGGGTTGATGCTTCTCCTGGTCCTGCTCGCCGGCGCCGGGTCGGTCGGGTCGGAGGTCGTGGCGCGCCACCGCGACAGTGCCACGGGCCTGCGGGCCGCCCTGGTGCTCATCGCCGCCGGAATCCTCGTGCTCGGCCTCGCCCTCGCCGGGAGCGGCCGGCTGACGCTGCTCATCGGCGGGATGGCGGTCTACGGCGTCGGGCTGGGCGCCAACGACGCAGCATCCAACATGCAGGCAGTGGCCCTGGAGCACCGGCTCGGCCGGCCGGTGCTGCCCTCTCTCCACGCGGCCTGGACTGCTGGCGGCATCCTCGCCACCCTGGGAGTGATCGCCCTGCCGGGCGTGACCCTCTCCAGTGCCTCGTTCGTGCTCGTGCTCGGTCCGCTCGCGCTGCTCGCAGCCCCACTGATGCGCCGTGACCACGGGGCGACCGCGGTCGACCCGACGTCGCTGGGGGTGCCGTGGCGCGCCATCGCTCTCGTGGGCGCCGGGCTGGTGCTGTTCTACGCGGTCGACACGGCCGTCACCGCATGGGGTCCGGTCTACCTCAGCAGTGACACGGTCTTCACCGACCCCCCCACCTCGCCTGCGATGTATGCGCTGGCGACCCTTCCCTACCTCGTGGCCACCCTGCTCGCCCGCTCGGCCGGGGACGCCGCGACAGCGCGCTTCGGGGCACCGACCGTCGTGCGGACCGGTGCGCTCACGGCATTCGCCGGGTTGACGATCGTCGTCTTCGCGCCCACCTCGACCTGGCAGGTGGGCGTGCTCGGGTTCTTCGTCGTCGGGCTCGGGGTCGCCGTCATCGCGCCGCTGGCGTTCTCCGCGGCGGCGCGGGTCGCCGGTCTCGGGAGCGACGACACCTCACGGCAGGCACGTGTGGACGCGGTCATCGCCCGGTTCAACCAGTTCAACTATGTCGGTGCGCTGCTCGGATCGGTGCTCACCGGGGCGATCGGCACCGCGAGCCTGAGGATCGGGTATGCCGTGCCGATGGTGCTCGTGCTCGCTCTGATCCCGCTCGCCCGCCACTTCGCCACCGCAGGAACGGACCCG
>JBDSNZ010000187.1:0-13426 GCA_039915055.1 Ornithinibacter sp. | reverse complement strand
ACCACCGTCGTGGGCTACGCGGCATACCAGAACCTCTCGGTGACGGTCCGCGACGCCGACCTCGTCGGCACCCTGGTGGACGCCTTCTCCGGCGTGGCCGGCAACGCACTCACCATCGACCACATCGGGCTCGACGTGGCCGACCCGGAACCCCTCCTCGCCCGCGCCCGCGGGGCCGCCTTCGCGGACGCCCACAGCAAGGCGCAGCAGTATGCGGCGCTGGCCGGACGTGAGCTGGGGAAGGTCCGCGAGCTCCGCGACGTTGTGCAGGATGGACCCCAGCCGCGGATGGCCATGATGGCCAGCCGTGCGGCGGACACCTCCGTCGAGCTGGGTGAACATACCGTGACCGCGACCGTCGTGGTCCGTTGGGACTGGAAGTAGACACATGGCCAGCACGACCCTGACCGCACAGACCTTCGAGAAGACGATCCTCGAGGAGGGCACCGTCCTTGTCGACTTCTGGGCCGAGTGGTGCGGCCCGTGCAAGCGTTTCGGGCCGGTCTACGAGGCCGCCTCCGAGCAGCACCCGGACATCGTCTTCGGCAAGGTCGACACCGAGGCCGAGCAGTCGCTCGCGGCCGCCGCCAACATCACCTCGATCCCGATGCTGATGGCGTTCCGCGACGGCATCCTCGTCTTCGCCCAGGCCGGCGCGCTGCCAGCGACGGCGCTCGAGGACGTCATCGCCAAGGTGAACGGCCTCGACATGGAGGTCGTCAAGGCCGACGTCGAGGCGCAGAAACAGGGCACCCCCACCCAGGGCTGACGGCTCGCCTCTCTGCCCTGCAGGTGCGGCTGCTGCGCGAGCGCGGTGACGAGAACGACCACGAGGTCGTGCCCGTCGGCGGCGACGAGGCGTGCCTCCAGCACTCCCTCAAAGTGCCTAGCTCGAAGTCGCCCTGTCCCCTGACGCGGCCGGCTGCTCGGGCGTCTCCCGGCGGACCGTGAGGTAGAGCCGGTGCGCTGTGACGACGACGGCGACCCAGGCCAGGCCCAGGGCCCAGCCGGCCACCACGTCCGTGAGCCAGTGGTGGCCGAGGAACACCCGGCTCAGACCCATCGAGACCACGAAGCACGCGCCAGCCAGCACGGTCGCCGTCCGCGCCCGGGCGGAGTCGAGGCGGCGCAGCAACAGGTAGACGACGACTCCGGTGATCACCGTCGCGTTGAGGGTGTGGCCGCTCGGGAACGACGGTGAGCTCTCGAACGGCGGCACGGCCAGTGACCTCGGGGGTCGGGCCCGGCCGATGAGCTCCTTGCCGGTGATCGTCATGGCGAGCGAACCAGCCACTGCGATCACCATGAGCACCAACGGAGTTCGCGAGCGCCAGCGCCACACCATGGCGATGGTGGCGAGCGCGGCGAGCACTGGCATACCGATCGGTCCACCCACGTCGGTGTAGAAGGTGACGGCGTGGTCCAGCCCGGCGTTGCGCCACCCGATGGCAGCGTCGAGGACCGGCTGGTCGAGCCCTGCAAGCCCGTCGGCCTCGACCACGGACTCGTAGACCTCGGCCGTGAGCGAGGTGAGCCCCACGACAGCGAGGCCACCGATCAGGGCCGTGAGCAGCAGCACGACATTGGCCGCGCTCCAGGCCCCGAGCCGGACGGCGCTGCGCCCGAGGCCGACACCGGTCCGGGCGATCGCGCGTCCGAGCGGGGTGGTCCAGGAGGCCAGGTCGCGGGACCCGATCCGCTCCTCGTGGGCGGTGTCGTCGCGCAGCATCGGTCCATCCTCGCAGGTCAGCCGGGTTGTCGCCGGAGGGCCACCCGTGCCGGGCCGGGGACGACGAAGGGCCCGGCGCCTGAGCCGGACCCTTCTGACAGCTGGTGCGTGCGTGTGGGCACAAATGGTGGAGGTGGCGGGAATTGAACCCGCGTCCATTGACGGGAAACCAGGGCTTCTCCGGGTGCAGTGCGCTATGGATTTTCTCGGCCCCGGGGCTCGCGCGCACACGTTCCCCGACAGGCCCAGTCGAGAAGGAGTCCCGCGCCGTCCCTCGACATGACGACGCAGCAAGATCTCTAGATGACGCTGGTGACTAGGTCGAGATCAAACCTAGGCCAACGGACTTCGAGCTCGCTCAGGCAGCGAGGGCGAAGTCGGTGCGCTTGGAATCGGCACCTATTGGTTTGCGCGGATCGTTAACGAGATAACCGTGCGTCCTCGACCCGCTTCCCACTGGCAAGCCGACCAATGTCGAAACCGATCACCCCCATGAGGGGCTCACTCCCACACTGTTCAGTTGTGCTGCCGGTGACGCTGTTGGGCGAACCCGGTCACCGTTCAGTATGCCGTGCAACACCGACACCCCCAAACGGATTCCTGGGGTGTCGGTCAACCTCCGGAGGACGGGGAGGGGCCGCTCGTGCCGCACGTGCCCTCGATGGGTGGCGGTGTGGGTGGGATCGAGGGTGGTCGCGACGCCTCCGGCGTGGGGCAGGACCCCGGCGGCCTGGACGGCTCGGGGTCCGGCGGGTGCGGCGGAGGCGTGGCGTCTGGCGGGCGACGCGACGGGGTGGGGTGGGGTGGCAGGGTCGGCGAGTGCTTCGAGGACGTCGGGCCCTTCGCCCCACCCGGCGTCGCCTCGCCGGGTACGCCCGGGGTCCCGTCTGCGGGGCTGCCCCGGGGTGCATCTGCGGGGGCGTCCGGCCCTGCGTCCGGTGCGGGTGCGGGGGTCCGCGCACCCGCCGGAGGGCTCTGGGCCCTGGTGTGCGGTGTCGACGCCCCGGTGCTCGCCACGGCGCTCGGCGCCTCGGAGCGCGCGGGGTCGGGGACGGGAACCTCGCGGTGTTCGGTGGGGGGTCCGCCGATGTGCACCGCGGCGAAACCTCCCGGAATGACCGCCAGGACTCCCCCCACGGACAACAGCGCGACCGAGATCACGAGAACGGCCTGCACCACGCTCGTGGCCCACGGCGCCCTGGTTCGTGACCGACCGGGGCGGTCACGTGCCATGTCCCGAGAGTAGGCCTCGACCCAGGTCCGCGTGGGCGTCTTGAGGGGGTTGCCCTTCCCGCCCTGCCTGAGGCGCGGACGTCCGGTCGCGTGTGAGACGCGCGTCACTAGGCTCGAGGACGACGCCGCGCCGCCCGCCCCACGGAGGTCCTCTCGTGTTCAGCAAGATCCTGGTCGCCAACCGTGGAGAGATCGCGGTCCGAGCCTTCCGTGCCGCCACCGAGCTCGGCGCGAAGACCGTGGCCGTGTTCCCGCACGAGGACCGCACCTCCGAGCATCGCCTCAAGGCCGACGAGTCCTACCAGATCGGCGCGGTGGGGCACCCGGTGCGCGCCTACCTCGACCATGCCGACATCGTGCGGGTGGCCGTCGAGTGCGGCGCCGACGCGATCTACCCCGGTTACGGCTTCATGTCGGAGAACCCCGAGCTCGCCGAGGCGTGCGAGGCCAACGGCATCACCTTCATCGGCCCACCGGCATCCGCCCTGCACCTGGCGGGCAACAAGGCTCGGGCCATCACCGCCGCACGTGAGGCCGGTCTCCCCACCCTCGACAGCGCCCCGGCGACCACCGACCTCGACGAGCTCGCGGCGGCAGCCGAGGGCATCGGCTACCCGGTGTTCGTCAAGGCCGTGAGCGGTGGCGGGGGCCGCGGCATGCGCAGGGTCGACGACCCCTCGACCCTGCGCGAGTCCCTCGAGGCCGCTCAACGCGAAGCGGATGCGGCGTTCGGCGACCCGACCCTCTACCTCGAGCAGGCGGTGGTCAACCCTCGTCACATCGAGGTTCAGGTGCTCGCCGACTCCACCGGCACGGTGTTGCACCTCTTCGAACGGGACTGCTCCGTGCAGCGCCGGCACCAGAAGGTCGTCGAGATCGCGCCGGCGCCCAACCTCGATCCCGCCCTGCGGGAGCGGATGTGCGCGGACGCGGTGCGGTTCGCCGAGTCGATCGGCTACGTCAACGCGGGCACCGTGGAGTTCCTCCTCGGCGAGGACGGTCGCTACGTCTTCATCGAGATGAACCCGCGCATCCAGGTCGAGCACACCGTCACCGAGGAGGTCACCGACATCGACCTCGTGATCGCCCAGATGCGCATCGCGGCCGGCGAGACCTTCGAGGACCTGGACATGCGCCAGGAGGACATCTACACCCGAGGGGCCGCACTCCAGTGCCGGATCACCACGGAGGACCCCGCCAACGGCTTCCGCCCGGATGCCGGGCTGATCACCGTCTACCGGTCCGCCGGTGGTGGCGGCGTGCGCCTGGACGGCGGCACGGTCTTCGTCGGCGCCCAGGTCAGCCCGCACTTCGACTCGATGCTCGTGAAGCTCACCTGCCGCGGACGCACCTTCGAGGCCGCGGTGCGGCGCGCCCGAAGAGCCTTGGCGGAGTTCAGGATCCGTGGCGTCTCCACCAACATCCCGTTCCTCGAAGGGGTCCTCGCCGACCCGGTGTTCCAGCGGGGAGAGGCGACGACGAGCTTCATCGACCAGCGCCCGGAGCTGCTCACGGCACGACTGCCCGCCGACCGCGGCACCAAGCTCCTCAGCTACCTCGCAGACGTCTCGGTCAACCAGCCGCACGGCCCGGCGACGACCTCGATCAAGCCGCGCACCAAGCTGCCCGTGATCGACCCCACCGCACCGCTGCCCCCTGGGAACCGTGACCTGCTGCTGCGAGTCGGCCCTGCGGCATTCGCTCAGCAGCTTCGCGCCCGCACGGACGTCCCCGTGACCGACACGACGTTCCGCGACGCGCACCAGAGCCTGCTCGCCACGAGGATGCGCACCCGCGACCTGCTCCACGTCGCCGGCCACGTCGCCCACCTGACCCCCGAGCTGCTGTCGATGGAGGCCTGGGGTGGCGCGACCTACGACGTCGCACTGCGCTTCCTGTCCGAGGACCCCTGGGAACGGTTGGCTCTGCTGCGGGAGGCGATGCCCAACATCCCGCTCCAGATGCTGCTCCGCGGTCGCAACACCGTCGGTTACACGCCCTACCCCACCGCGGTGACCGACGCCTTCGTGCGCGAGGCCGCACGCGCCGGGCTGGACATCTTCCGGATCTTCGACTCGCTCAACGACGTGGAGCAGATGCGGCCGGCCGTCGAGGCCGTGCTGGAGACCGGCACCGCCGTCGCGGAGGTGGCGCTCTGCTACACCGGCAACCTCACGGACCCGCGCGAGAAGCTCTACACCCTGGACTACTACCTCGGGGTGGCCGAGAAGATCGTGGCCACCGGTGCGCATGTCCTCGCGATCAAGGACATGGCCGGGCTGCTGCGTCCGCCCGCCGCGCGCACCCTGGTGAGCGCGCTCCGGGAGCGTTTCGACCTCCCGGTGCACCTGCACACCCACGACACCGCCGGCGGCCAGATCGGCACCCTGCTGGCCGCCATCGACGCCGGGGTGGATGCCGTGGACGCTGCCTGCGCGTCGATGGCGGGCACCACGAGCCAACCCAGCCTGTCCGCCCTCGTGGCGGCCACCGACGGCACCGACCGGTCGACCGGGCTCGACATCGACCACGTGTTCTCGCTCGAGCCCTACTGGGAGGCGGTGCGCCAGGTCTACCGCCCGTTCGAGTCCGGGCTCCCCTCCCCCACGGGGCGCGTCTACGTGCACGAGATCCCGGGCGGGCAGCTCTCCAACCTGCGCCAGCAGGCGATCGCGCTCGGGCTCGGCGACCGCTTCGAGGACATCGAGGACATGTATGCCGCGGCCAACCGCATCCTGGGGAACCTCGTCAAGGTGACCCCCTCCTCCAAGGTCGTCGGCGACCTTGCGCTGGCCCTGGTCGGCGCCGGCGCCGACCCCGCGGACTTCGAGGAGAACCCCACGAAGTACGACATCCCCGACTCGGTCATCGGCTTCCTCGAGGGGGAGCTCGGGGACCCGCCCGGTGGCTGGCCGGAGCCGTTCCGCAGCAAGGCACTGCAGGGGCGCAGCGCGAAACCTCGCGTGACCGAGCTCACCGCCGAGCAGGCGCAGTCGTTGGTCACCGACCCGCAGCGCACCCTCAACGAGCTGCTCTTCCCCGGCCCGACCAAGGACTTCCAGGAGAGCCGCGAGCGCTTCGGGGACCTGTCGGTCCTCGGCACCTCCGAGTTCCTGCATGGTCTGGGACAGGGTGTCGAGATCGAGGCGGAGATCGAGGCCGGGAAGCGCCTCATCCTCGGGATCAGCTCCGTCGGCGACGCCGACCGCCAGGGCATGCGCACCGTCATGTGCACCCTCAACGGTCAGTTCCGTCCGGTGCAGGTGCGCGATCGGTCGGTGTCCGCAGACGTCCTCGCCGCGGAGAAGGCCGACCCGGGCCGACCGGGCCACATCGCGGCGCCGTTCGCGGGCGTGGTCACCCCCACCGTCGAGGAGGGGGCGCAGATCGAGGTGGGCACCGTGGTCGCGACGATCGAGGCGATGAAGATGGAGGCCAACATCACCTCCCCGGTCGCCGGTTCGGTCGAGCGCCTCGCGATCGCCGGCCACCAGCAGGTCGAGGGGGGCGACCTCGTGCTCGTCGTCAGCGGGGCATGAGCCGCCGGGGAGCCACCCGGCGACGGGGTCAGCAAACCCCCGAAGTGTGCGTCACCGGCATACGGTGGGTGGACCGCACCAGGTCAAGACGAGGCTCTGGTGCTCCTTCCTCACCACACAAGGAGACCCCCATGGGACTTGGCGACAAGATGGACAACATGAAGGACGACCTCTCGGGCAAGGCGAAGGAGGCCGAGGGCAAGGCCACCGGCGACGAGAGCCGTGAGGCGGAGGGCAAGATGGACCAGTCCAAGGCCGACATGAAGAAGGCCGGCGAGAACGTCAAGGACGCCTTCAAGAACTGATCGAGGTGCGACCTCGCGTCGAAAGAACAGGACACGCCGCCCACGGTTCATCGTGGGCGGCGTGTCCTGTTCACTCGAGGGAGGCCCTCACCAGCTGCCGCCGGAGGAACCGCCTCCACCACCACCGGAGAAGCCGCCACCGCCGGAGAAGCCGCTGGATCCGGAGGAGCCCGGCGTCGACACGAAGGTGCCGGCCGCGACGGTGGAGAAGGAGTCCATGCTGGAGGCGACGTCACCGAACCCTCCAGCGCCCCAGCTGCCGGCGTACCAGATGGGCGCACCCACCACGTGCCCTGCGGCAGCGGCCGCCGTCGCGACCTCCTCGAAGACCCCGGCCCACCGATCGGCGAGGCCGAAGACGATCGCATAGGGCAGGAAGCGGCTGAAGACGTCCTGCGCTTCCTCCCAGCGGATCTGGTTGGCCTCGGCCGTGGCGATGTAGCGCTCGAAGCCCTTGGCCTGCGCCAGGACGGCTGAGCCCGCCGCGGTGCGGGCCGCCATCCGCTTGCCGAGCGAGCGGATGACGAGGCCGGCGAGGACGCCGCCGCCAGCCAGCACGAAGACCGGTGGGACGGCGAATCCGGAGTCGGCGAAGAGCAGCGAGGCAGGCCCTGCCGCGAAGAACCCCAGCAGCACCGACGCCCCCGCCAGCACGGTCCCGAACGACATCCACCCAGAGCGCTGGGACTGCGGGCTCCGGCGGAACCACCCCCGCTGCACGACCTCCTCGTACATCATCCGCTGCACGGCATCCAGGGTCGGCTTGAAGGAGTTCTTCAGGGACGAGAGCCAGACCTGGCCGCCCTTGGCGAAGAGCGCCTCCAGGAGGGTCTGCTCGTAGGGGGCGAGCGCCGTGGACCCCGGTGGAGGGGTGGTGCGGGTCAGCAGCCAGTCATCGGCCCGGAACATCCCCTTGCCCTCACGGCTCACCGTGAGGTGGCCCCGGACCGCGAGGTCGACGATGGTGGCGCTGACGTCGAGCACGTTCGCCTCCTCGTCCAGCACCGTCCCGAGCATCCCCGGCTGCACACCGGGAGGCGGCGTGAACTGCACGGCCACCGTCGGCTGGGGGCCGCCCGTCACCACGGTGGCTTCGTCGTTCAGTCCCGGGGTCAGGCCAGGTGTCAGGCCGGCATACTGCTCGTCCCGGCCACGATGCCAGACGAGCAGGCCCATCAGGGCCGCTGCCAGGACGGGCAGGAGCACCCCGATGCCCGTGGCGAGCCACGCGAGGGCGCGGGACGCGCTGGCGCTGACGGGGCTGCTGGCGGTGCCGCTGGGGTCGCCCTGCCGCAGGTCGGGGGTGAGGTCGCCGAAGGCGTCCCGCGGGTAGGAGGTGATGACGGTGGCGGCCTCGTAGGCGGCCAGGTCGGGCACCTGGAAGGTCGCGGTGGCGCCGGGAGTCGCGCTGGTGCACGGGGTCATCGAGCCGAACTCGCCGTAGACGCACTTCGCCTTGGTGGAGGGGACCGGTCCGGTGACGGTCGCCGCGACGTCGCGCTGGGGGAAGCCGTTGGAGAGGGCCACCATGTTGTAGTAGAACTCCGCGGTGCCGTCGCCGATGTCGTTGACGACGTGCTGCAGGCGGTAGGTCACGACGTAGTCCGCCGTGCCGCTGATCGTCTGGGACGGGCTGCCGATGCGGATCTGGCGCGAGGCGCCGAAGTCAGAGATCGAGATGTCGGTGGGTGCCCCTGACGGAGACGTGACACTCACACCGCTGAGCTCGTAGAAGCGGTAGGAGTCCTGGCTGTCCTGGTACCCGGCCCGCACCTGGACGTTGCGCAGGATGCCGTGGCGCTCCTCCCCCTCGGGGAAGCGCCACCGGATCGTCTCCGTCACCACGACCGAGCCGTCGCCCTGGACGTCGAAGACCGTGTGCAGCTGGTCCGCCTGCTCACTCGCCGCGACGGCGACGAAGCCGGCGGTGCTGGCCGGCGCGCGGGGCGCGGCAACGCCGGCGAACGCCGGAGCAGCTGGGGCCGCGAGGGCCACCGGTGCCATGAGCACGAGCAGCACGATGACGACACACCAGAGCACGCCCCAGCGGCGTGGGGTCCCCCCGGGCCCGGTCACTCAGTCCTCGCCGCGACGGCGCGAGGCGATGGCACGGTCCGCCTCGCGCTTGTCCTGCTGCTCACGCAGGGCGTAGCGCTTGTCGTAGGACTTCTTGCCCTTCGCGACCGCGATCTCGACCTTGGCCCGTCCATCCTTGAAGTACAACGCGAGGGGCACGATGGTGTGCCCGGTCTCGCGAGTGGCCTGGAGGATCTTGTCGAGCTCGCGGCGGTGGAGCAGCAGCTTGCGGCGACGGCGCGGCGTGTGGTTGGTCCAAGTGCCGCTGACGTATTCGGGGATGTGGACGCCCTCGAGCCAGAGGTCGTCGTCGTTGTCGAAGCCCGCCCAGCCGTCCACGAGGGAGGCGCGCCCCATCCGCAGGGCCTTGACCTCGGTGCCCATCAGGACCAGGCCCGCCTCGTACGTGTCCTCGATGAGGTAGTCGTGGCGGGCCTTGCGGTTGCTCGCGACGACTTTGCGTCCGGTCTCCTTGGGCACGGGTTCGAGGGTACCCGCCCAGACGCGCTCACCCCACCCGGTATCGCCGCCGGCCGCCACCCCCGTCGGGGTGCGCGCTGTCGGGTCGGTGGCTCAGAGCCACCCGCGCGGGTCGACGAACTCGCCGTTGACGAGCGTCTCGAAGTGCAGGTGGCAGCCGGTGGACGTCCCCGTGTTGCCGCTGTAGCCGATGAGCTCGCCACGACTGACCTGGCCACCGCGGTCCACGATCCGCGACAGGTGGTTGTAGGTGCTCGCCAGGCCCTCGCCACGGACGAGCCCGTGGTCGATGATGATGCGGTTGCCTTTGCCGCCACCCCACCCAGCGGAGATGATCGTGCCGTCGGCGGCGGCATAGACCGGTGTGCCGCACGCGACCGCGTAGTCACGCCCGGAGTGCAGCCTCCACTCCTTGTAGATCGGGTGGAAGCGCATGCCGTACTCCGAACTGACCCAGCCCGTGCGCACCGGGCGGCTCAGGTAGCCGTTCTCGCTGCTCTGCGAGGAGCCGGAGGTGGCCGATGAGCCCGACGACCCGGAGGACCCCGAGGAGTTGGAGGAGGCCTCTCCCGCCGCCTTGGCCGCGGCGTCTGCAGTCCTACGAGCCGCATCGGCCTTCTTCTGCGCCGCTGCCCGCTTGCTCGCTGACGCCCTGCGGGCCGCCTCTTCCGCCTTGCGGGCCTCTTCCGCCTTCCGCGCCGCCTCCGCCTTGCGGGCGGCTGCGGCCTTGCGCTCCGCCTCAGCCTTGCGCTTGGCCTCCAGGGCGCGCTGCACGAGGATCGCCTTCAGGCGCGACTGCTCGGTCTCGGCGGTGACCAGACGTGCCTTGTCGCTGGCGAGCTTGCCCTCGACGTCCTGCGTCTGCTGCTGCTGCTGGCTCGCGAGGGCGTCCAGCTGGGACTTGGCGGCCTCGGCGGCGTCCCGGGCCGACGTCGCGCGCGCGAGCGCGTCCTCGGCCTTGCGCTTCTTCGCGTCCGAGTCTGCGCGCAACGCGGAGAGCTGGTCCTCCAACGCCGTCAGGCTGGCCTGCTCCGTGGCGAGGCGGTCCATCGTCTCACCCTGCACGTCCATCACCGTGTCGACGAGAGCGATCCGATCGGCGAACTGCTGTGGGTCGGTGCTGGAGAGCGCCATGTCGAGCTGGCCGAACCCCTGCTCCTGGTAGATCTGCGCGGCGAATTGCGCGACCTTGGTGCGGCTGGAGGAGATCTCCTTCGTCGTCCGCTCCAGCTCGGCGCGGGCCTTCTTCTCATTGGCGACGGCGACCTCGAGCTCCTGCGCGGCGACCGCGTTGGCCTGGTCGGCTGCCGCGGCGGCAGCCTGGGCGCTCTGCAGCACGACGCGGGCCGCCGGAAGCCTGTCCTGGGTCGCACGCAGCGCGAGGTAGGCGGCCGAGAGGTCCGCGTTGGTGTCCTCGAGCTGGTCCTTGAGCTGCTCCACCTGGGCGTCGACCTGGCGCTTCTCGGTGCCCGGGTCACGTCCCGTCGGCAGCGCCTGAGCGCTTGTCGCGAGCACCGCAACCGCACACGTGAGGGACACACCGACCGCGACGATGCGTCTGGGCGCAGGCAAGAGTGCGCGTTCGCTTCGTCCCATGATCACCATTGGTAACACGAACCACGTGCCAAAGGGAACCTCGGGGCGCATGTTGCTTCCGCCGTCTCGCTCAGCGGCCGCTCAGGAACAGGGCCGCGAACGACCAGCACAGGGTCATACCCTCAGGTAGCGGCGCAGGGTGATCAGGCTCGTGACCAACGCGACGAGCATCACCCCGAGGAACATCCACGGGGCGAGGATCCACACGTCGGACGTGCCGATGAACGCCTGGCTGAGGGCGATTCGGCTCGCACCCTCGTTGAAGACGTACTTCGTCACGGCGACGAGCATCCCGACCGCCAGGCCGACCCCCACGGCCGAGACGATGACCATCTCGCTGAGGAACGGCATCCGGATGGTCCAGTTCGACGCACCGACCAGGCGCATGATGCCGATCTCGCGTCTTCGGATGAACGCGGCCTGCCGGATCGTCGTCGCCATGAGCAGGGCGGCGCAGGCGACCATCAGCCCGGCGAGGAGGACCGCGAAGAACGTCACGTAGTTGATGATCGTGAAGAACTTGCTGAGCACCTTCTCCTGGTCCTGGACGGTCGCCACCCCGGGCGCCCCCTCGAACTGGCTCGTGACCACGGCATACTTCGTCGGGTCGGCGAGCTGCACCCGCATGCTCTGCGGGATGTCGCCGAGCTGGACGTTCCCGGCGATGGGGCTGTTGCGGAACTGCTTCTTGAACCGATCGAACGCCTGCTGCTCGGACTCGTAGAAGACCGCCTTGACCTCCGGCAGCGCTTCGAGCTGGCCCTGGATGGCGTTCTTCTCGGCGTCGGTGACCGCCTTGCCCTCGCAGTTGGGCTGGAGGGAGTTCTGGGTGCACAGGTAGATCGAGACCTGGATCCGGTCGTACCAGTAGCCCTTCATGGTGTCGGCCTGGCGCTGCGCGAGGAGCCCCAGACCCAGCAGGAACATCGAGACCATGGTCACCAGCACCACGGAGATCGCCATCGAGGCGTTGCGTCGCAGGCCCGAACCGACCTCGGACAGGAGGAAGCGTGGTTGCACGGCTCAGTCCTCGTTCTCGTGGTGGTAGGTGGCATCCTCCTGGTCGCGGATGACGCGGCCGTCATCCAGCTGGATGACCCGCCGGCGCACGTCGTTGACGATGTCGTGGTCGTGCGTGGCCATGACGATCGTCGTCCCGGTGCGGTTGATCCGGTCCAGGAGTCGCACGATGTCGAGGCTGATGCCCTGGTCCAGGTTTCCGGTCGGCTCGTCGCACAGCAGGATCTGGGGGCGGTTGACGACCGCGCGCGCGATCGCCACCCGTTGCTGCTCACCGCCGGAGAGCTGGTGCGGGAAGCGCTTGCCCTTCCCCTCCAGGCCCACCGTCTCCAGCGTCTCGGGCACGAGCTGACGGATGATGTGCCCGGGCTTGCCGATCACCTGTAGCGCGTAGGCAACGTTCTCGTGGACGGTCTTGTTGGGGAGCAGCCGGAAGTCCTGGAAGACCGCGCCCATCTCGCGGCGCAGCCGGGGGACCTGGCGCATCGGCATCTTGCGCAGGTCATGCCCCGCGACGAGGACCGAGCCACTGGTTGCCGCCTCCTCACGCAGCGCGAGTCGCAGGAGGGTGGACTTGCCGGAACCTGACGGGCCCACGACGAAGACGAACTCACCGCGCTCGATGCCCACGGTGACGTCGTCGATCGCGGCCCGAGCGGACCGTGGATAGACCTTGCTGACGTTCTCGAAACGGATCATGCGATGCGTGGCCTCACGGGGCGGTCGGGGACGTGGTCAGGGCGTGGCCTGGAGGGCGCCGCGAACGACACCACGATCGAGGATAGGTCTGCGGTGGCCGGATGCCGGTCAGCCGGTGATGGTCGGCGGGTCCACGCCGGGGCTGAGCACCTCGCGGAAGGTCGACGCGACCATGGTGGCGGCCCTTTCGGCGTCGTCCCTCGGGAGGAACGGCCCCTGCGGCACGTCATCGGGCCAGAACCTGATGTAGTCCCGCCCCTCGCCCCTGGTCGGGTGGTGCCAACCCAGCGTCCGAAGGGCAGCGTCCTCCTCGGGCGAGAGCGGGAAGGAGCCGCCCAGAACCTCTGGGCCCACGCAGACCCCGCGCAGGTGGTCCTCGGTGCGCACGAGGCTCACCCACGGAGCGACCGACTCGTGCTTGGCGGGGATGAAGCCGCCGAGTCGCGCCTTGCGCAACCGCACCGGGCGGACGGCCTGCGAGGACGCCCTGACCGTCACCCGGGACCCGTCGGCCAGGGCCAGGACGAGCTCGGTCAGCTCGGCGACGAACGGCGCCCAGGCACCGGCATCCGGCCTGCTCGAGGAAGTTGGGTGCACGGCTCAGCGCTGCTCGGCAGCGGCGGCCTTCTCCTCGCCGATCCGCCAGCGGATGCCGGCCTCGATGAAGGCGTCGATGTCACCGTCGAAGACGCCCGAGGTGTTGCCGACCTCGTGCTCGGTGCGCAGGTCCTTGACCATCTGGTAGGGGT
>JBDSNZ010000152.1:0-3369 GCA_039915055.1 Ornithinibacter sp. | reverse complement strand
AGCAGGCCCTCGGGCTGCTCGACGTCGACTTCCCCACGACCTTCTCCGACCTCGACGGGGTCAGCGCCGCCGACGTGCTCGACCGGCTCGACTTTCCCGAGGAGGCTCGCCACCTCGCGCTGGAGGTCTTCGCCCGCAGCTTCTTCGCCGACCCAGCGGACTTCTCCGGGGCCGAGCTCGTCGCGATGTTCCACATGTACTTCGTCGGCTCCGCCGAGGGCCTGCTCTTCGACGTTCCCCGCGACGACTACGACTCCACGCTCTGGGCCCCCCTCGGTGAGCACCTGCACCGCCTGGGGGTCGAGGTCGTCACCGGTCGAGAGGTCCGCTCGGTGACCGAGCTCGGCGACAGCGTCGCTGTCCTGCACGGCCAGCCCGGTGGTGAGGACCAGGAGTGGCACAGCGCGGATGCCGTCGTGCTGGCCCTGGATCCCGTCGGGCTGCGCCGGGTCGTCTCCTCCTCGCCCGGACTCGGTGGGGAGCACTCGGAGGGCGCCGCGTGGCGCGAGCGCGTCGAGGCGGTGCGCTCGGCCCCGGCATTCGCGGTCTGGAGGCTCTGGCTCTCCGGCTTCGTCGACAGTGAGCGGGCCCCGTTCCTCGGCACCAGCGGCTACGGGCCGGTGGACAACGTCTCGGTGCTCGAGCGCTTCGAGGACCACGCCACCTCGTGGAGCACCGAGCACGGTGGCTCGGTGGTGGAGCTGCACGCCTATGCCGTGCCCGACGGCACCGACGAGGACGAGCTGCGCGAGCGGATGCGCTCGGAGATGTTTCGGATCTACCCCGAGACGGAAGGCATGGACGTCATCGACGACGTGTGGCTGGTGCAGCGCGACTGCGTGCTCGTGGGTCTGGAGCCGTGGCGCTCCCGCCCGGGTGTCGCCACCCCGGACCCGCGCATCGTCCTCGCCGGCGATGCCGTGCGCTGCGACCTGCCCGTCGCCCTGATGGAGCGGGCAGCGACGACCGGGTGGATGGCGGCCGACCTCCTGCTCACCGGATGGGGTCTGCCCGGCCACGGCGTGTGGTCGGTGCCGATGGGCTCACGACTGGGCAGCCTGCCGCGGATCCTGCGCCGTGGGATCAGGCGCTACCGGTCGGTGGCGCCTCGCCGCCGCATCTCGTAGAGCCGGGTCGCGTACTCCAGGTCGTCGACCCACAGCTGCGTCGCCGACGCCCGCATGCCGATCCGCACCAGGGGCGCCAAGCCCTTGGCGACCCGGAATCCGACCCGGTCGGAGGTGGCGATGACGGCCTCGGTCATCACCGTGCGCGCCGGGTGCGCGCCCGGCGCGGTCAGGGGGGTGGCATGGGTCTCGACGACGCTGCCCACCCCCTCCCCGTCGGTGATCGTCATGATGATCGTGTGCGAGTCGGGGCAGCTGAACTCCGCGCGCACGGGGACGGCGAACGTGCGACCGAGCCGGTAGGCGACGTCGAGCACCAGCAGGTCCTCGGTGGATGCGTCGTCGTCGACCGAGAGGTCGCTGAAGGCGTAGGGGTGCAACCACGCGCCGTGCCAGGGGTCGAGACGGTTGGCGATGATGTCGCGCGGCTCGCACGTGGTGACGAGCGAGATGACGGAGGCGAGCGACTCCTCGGCCCGGGGCCGGGTGGGGACGACCGGCCGGTCGGTGGGCCGGACCCCGTCCTCGACCTGACCGAGTCGCACCCAGACGAGCACGCCGTCGTCGTGCGCCGCAAACGTCGCCCAGGGGGTCTGGGTGTCGCGGCCGAGCGGCATCCCGTGCCAGCGACACAGGACGGTGCCGGAGACCACGTCGCAGTCGTGGAGCAGCGCGCCCAGGTGCGGGCAGGCGCCGGGCCCCGCGAGCGCGGTGCCGTCGGCGTCACGCCAGAGCACGACCTCGCGGCCTGCGATGGTGCGGATCAGCGTGCGGTCCGCCCGCAGGTCGGTGGAGGAGGCGGCGACGAGCCAGCCGTGGGTGGGCCTGCGCAGTGCCGCCTGCAAGGCGCGGTCGATGCGGGCCGGCTTGGCGTCGCGCCACGTGCCACGGAGGTGGTCGGGCGTGGTCTGCGGGAGGTAGCGCACCGGCACCCGGTTGCGCACCTCCTGCCGCCAGGAACGATCAGTGCGAAGCAGGCTCACCCCCTCACGGTAGTCGCTCCCCTGCTGGACGCTCACACCCGTCGAACGTGATGCGCAGCCCGGCCCCGGCGTCGGCAAGGATGGGTCCGTGACCTGGATCCCTGACCTCTCCCACCTCAGCGCGAGCGGGCCCGCCGACCCCGACACCGTCTGGGACCGCTACACCCGACCTGCCCTGTGGTCGACCTGGGCACCGCACATCCGCGAGGTGGACTATCCGTATGACGTGGTGCGTCCCGAGAGCACCGGTCGGGTCACCGGCGTGGGCGGCGTGGTGGCGGTGTTCCACGTGGAGGCCGTCGACGAGGAGGCCCGGACCTGGGCGTGGAAGGTGCGCTCGGGGCCGCTGCGGGTCGCCTTCGAGCACGGTGTCGACGCGACGCCGGGCGGTGGTTCCACCGCATGGCTCGTGACCCACGCGATGCTGCCGGTGACGGTGGGCTATGCCCCGCTCGCCCGGTTCGCGCTCGGCCGGCTCGTGGCGGTTCAGCCGTCAGGTTGAGCCGGCTCGGAGTCAGTGCCCGGCTCGGACTCCACGTCGATGACGATCCCGGCCCTGGGGTTGCGGCGGATGCCGACGAGGCCGGTGGCCCTCTCCAGCAGGTCGGAGAAGCGGGCCGTGAACCCGTACTTCGCCACCACCGCCGCCCGGACCAGCGCGACGTCGTCGGCGCCGCGCACGACGTGAGCGGTCCCGGCATACCTTGGTGTGCCGGGTGCGACGCGACCGCGGATGTCGCACGCGCGCAGCTCGACCCGCGGGGTGTGCGCCAGCCGCTTCGTCTTGCCCGTGTCGTCGACCGTGATGACCGCGAGCCGACCGGACCCGTCGACCGAGGGGGCGATCCACACCGGGGTGGACACCGCGGCGCCGGTGCGCCGGAACGTCGTGAGCGAGGCGTACTTCGCCGTGGACAGCGGGTGCGGAGCCGTGGCGGGAGAAGGGGTGTCGGCGCCTTCGGGTGCGGTCATCCCACGAGCCTACTGACCCGACTTCTTGCGCCCCAGCCACGCCAGAGCCCCCCGAAAACCCCCCGTGACGTGGCTGGGGCGCAAGAAGTCGGGGTCGGGGCGACGTGGGGCCTGCGCCCTGGTTCTGCAGATGGGGTGGTGGACCGCTATGGTTGATCCCAGTTGTTGAGCTTTCCGTTGTGAAGTAGTTGCAGATCGTCCCGCCGGGACCGAGCACTTTCTGAGCAGAGGTACGTACAGGCATCACCAACGCGGAGCCCTCCGACAAGCGGGCGGCGCTCCTCCTC
>JBDSNZ010000143.1:0-23919 GCA_039915055.1 Ornithinibacter sp. | reverse complement strand
TGTCCGCGCAGTTCGGACTGCTCATGTCCAACCTCTACGGCGCAGGCAACGAGGCGATCGTGCAGGGCTCGGGCTCGACCGCCCAGCTCCTCATCGACGGCTACTCCCTGCCAGATCCGGTGAAGTACGTCTTCCTCGGTCCGCTCGTGGGTGCCGCGGCGCGAGTGCTCTTCTCGCCGCTGACGGACCGCATGGGCGGGGCGATCTGGACCCTCATCTCGGGAGTCGGGATCTTCGCCTCGATCATCTACACGATCCCGAGCCTGACCCCCGACCTCGCCTCCGCCGCGAGCCTCCAGAGCGGGTTCACCCGCTTCCTGTGGGGCATGCTCGCGATCTTCCTGTTCGCCGGGATCGGCAACGCCTCGACGTTCAAGCAGATGCCGATGATCTTCGAGCGGCGCCAGGCCGGCGGGGTGATCGGCTGGACCGCCGCCATCGCGGCATTCGGACCGTTCATCTTCGGTGTCGGCCTGACCTTGATGAGCCCCTCGACGTTCTACGTGATCGGCGCCGGCTATGCCGTGATCTGCATCGCGCTGACGTGGTGGCGCTACGCCCGACCGGGTGCGCCGAAGCCCGGATGACCGAAGCCCCCGGCGCCCCCTCCTGGCGCGACGCGCCCGCCCCACTCGCCGCCGACCTGACCGTGGTCGTCCTGGCGGGGGGGTCGGCGCGCCGCTTCGGCTCGGACAAGCTCGCGGCGCCGCTCCAGGGCACGACGGTGCTGAACCACCTCCTGGGCAGGCTCCCCGCGCGGTGGCCGGTCGTGGTCGTCGGACCCCCACGACCCACGGACCGCGTGGTGCTCTGGGTGCGTGAGGAGCCGGCCGGTGGAGGACCGCTCGCCGGCGTGGCGGCGGGCCTCACAGCCGTGACGACACCCTACGTCGCGGTCGTGGCGGGCGACATGCCCCACGCGGCCCGGGCGCTCGTGGCCCTGGAGGCGGCGCTGCGCAGCAGCGCTCCCGAGGTGGCGGGGGCGGTCGGGGTCGACGAGGGCGGGGCGGCGAACCCCCTCCTCGGCGTCTATCGCACCTCCGCGGTTCGCGAGGGGATACCGCACCCCGCGCACGGCGTCGCCGCCAAGCGCCTGCTCGACCTCGCCCCCGTTGAGGTCGCCGTCGCAGGCCTGCCCGGGCGTGATGTCGACACCACCGAGGACCTGGTCGAGCTCGACCGCGCCGACTGACCCGGTCGGCTGGCTCGGGGCCGGTTCAGCGCTCGACCATCACCTCGGACAGCTCCTTGCGCGTGATGGCCGGGACCCTCGCACCCGGTGCCGAGTGCCCGATCGGGATGACCACGAACGGCCGCTCGTTCCGCGGCCGCCCGAGGATCTCGCCGAGCCACTTCATCGGCGACGGCGTGTGCGTCAGCGTCGCGAGCCCGGCGAGGTGCAGCGACGCCAGGAGGAGTCCGACCGCGATACCGACCGACTCCTTGGGGTAGTAGGGCCGTGGCTCCACCGGGCTGCGGTGCACCTCGAAGACCACGATGAGCACCGGAGCGACCTCGAGGAAGGGCTTGTCGGCGTCGGTCCCAAGAGCGGCGAGGGCATCGAGCCACTCCTCGCTGGCGCGGCCCTGGTAGAACGCCCGCTCCTCCTCCTCCGCACCGAGGCGAATGGCGCGCTTGAGGCTGGGGTCAGTCACGATCACGAAGCGCCACGGCTGGACGTTCGCCCCGCTGGGGGCCGTTGCCGCCGCGCGGACGGCGGCGCGGACGGCGTCGAGCGGCACGGGGTCGGGGGCGAAGTCGCGGATCGTGCGCCGAGTGGCCATGGTGTCCGCGAACGCGGTGGCGCGCGTGACGCGTTCGGTGTCGGTGAGGTCAGGAAGCGCGGGCGCGGGCTCGCTCTGGGGGGCAGCGTCGGACATGTCGGGAGTCTGCCCCCCGGAGTGGATCAGGGTGAGGCCGGGGTCACCTCGGGGAGGTCCCCGACAGACACCGCCGGGTCCCGCCCGCGACAGTCGTCCCATGAGCCCAAGCACCAGAACACGCGCGACGACCTCGCGTCCCACCACGCCCGCTCCGGGCGGGCCGCGCGGTCGTCGGCGAGCGGGAGCACCCACCGAGCGGGAGCGGAGGTCTGCTCTCACGGCAGGGCTCGCACTCCTGGTGATGGCCGGCCTGGGCTTCCTGGCCGTCACGCTGCTCGAGCGCGGTGGTTCGGCCATCGACGCAGGCGTCGCGTTCATCGCGATCGCCCTGCTCGATGTCTTCGTCGGGTGCGCCCTGCACGGCCTGCTCCGCGATCGCGCCCTGGCGCCGGCGCACGCGGTCCTCGTGAGCCGGGTGGGGTATGCCGTGCTGCTGGCCTGGTCTGCCGCACTCCTGCTTACACACCCCTACGACGGCGTGGCCGAGTTCCGCGTCGACTGGTCCAGCGCCCTGCTGGTCTTCGGGTTGCACCTGGTCATCGTCGCGGTCGCGCTCTGGCGCGCTCGCCTGGCGCCCCTGCTCGTGCGGCTGGCCACGGGGGCCGCCGGCGGGGCATACCTCCTCGACGGTGTCCTCGAACGGTTCACCGACGTGGGCTGGCGCGGTGTGCTGGTGCCGGTCATGCTCGGTGAGGTGGTGCTCGCGGGGTGGCTGGTCTGGGCCGGCGGGCCCCTCACCCGCCGCGCCGACCCGCACTAGCCTGTCGAGAGTGGCCGGCGCGGGAGACGAAGTGGTCACCGACGCCTGGCTCGTGACATGGTGACCGTCATGACCGAGGCCGCGCCGCAGGGGCGCCAGACCAGCGGGCTCGCGCGCACGGCATACGGGCTGAATGCCGGGCTCGCCTGGCTGGGCGTCGGGCTCACCCTGGTGATCTCGGCGCTCGGGGGCTACGAGCCGACACCGGTGACAGGCAACCTCTACGGCACCCACCCGGAAGGCTTCGCGGGTGCGATCTCGCGGGTGTCCGACACGCTGAGCTACTTCACCATCTGGTCCAACGTGGTGGTGGCGCTCGCACTCACCCTCCTGGCCCGACAGGCACCTCGAGACAGCACGCTGCGTCGTGTGCTGCGCCTTGACAGCCTTCTGATGATCACCATCACCGCGATCGTGTACGCCGTGCTGCTGGCCCCATCCGCGGTGGTCGTCGGCTGGTCCCGGCTCACCGACCCGATCCTGCACCAGGTGACGCCGGCGGTGACGGTGCTCGTCTGGCTGGCGTTCGGCCCACGGCGGTGGATCTCATGGCGGATCCTGCTGTCCTCGATGGTGATCCCGCTGGGGTGGATCGCCTGGATGCTGGGGCGTGGCGCCGTGGTCGGGGCCTATCCCTACGACTTCGCCGACGTCGGCACCCGCGGCTATCCCGCGGTGGCGGCGACCCTGGCGGGGATCCTCGTGTTCGGGGTCGTCGTCGGTGCGGTGTTCTGGGGCATCGACGCGGCCATCTCACGGGCCACGCGTGGCAGCCGCCCGATCGAGGCTGATCAGCCTCGGGGCACGTCGAGCTGACGGGTCTTCCCGCCGTAACCGCTGACCTGGTCGCGGCCCTCCACCGTGACCGTCGCGACCCCCTCCGGGATCTTCAGATCGCTCTCGGTGCGGGTGAACGGCTGCTCGGAGGCGTGGTCGTGCGTGAGCAGGTGGGTGCCGAGCTCGGTGCCGTCCGGGGCGAGCACCCGCCAACCGTCGGCATATCGGTCGGGGGAGTCGTAGGGCGAGCTCTTCGTGACATCGAGCGTGAACGTGCCGTTGCCCTGGCGGGTGAGCGTGGCGTCGACCACATCGGGGAACATCTCCACGGCATCCGCACTGCCCGACCCGCTGCTCGACCCGCTGTTGGCCGTACTCGGGGTCGAAGCAGGGCCCCCCTGTGTGGAACCGCATGCAGACAGCGCGACGAGGAGCACCGCCGCCGAGAGTCCCTTCGCCGTGCCCGACATCAGTAGTCCACGGCTTCCCGGATGATCGGGCAGGTCATGCAGTGCCCACCACCGCGACCGCGGCCCAGCTCGGACCCCACGATCTCGAGGACCTCCACGCCTGCCTGGCGCAGCAGTGCGTTGGTCGTCGTGTTGCGGTCGTAGGTGAAGACGACCCCCGGCTCCAGTGCCACGGCGTTGTTTCCGCTGTCCCACTGTTGGCGCTCGGAAGCGTAGGCGTCACCACCGGTCTCGATGACCCGCAGGCCGCGCGGCCCCAGGCCCAGGGCCTCTCCCACCACCTCGACGAAGGACCTCGAGCCCTCGTCGACGACCTCGACCCCGGGGGCCTTGTCGGAGGGCCGCAGGGTGAAGGCGTGCACCCCGTCCATGATCGTGGGGTAGAGCGTGACGACGTCGCGGTCAGCGAAGGTGAACACCGTGTCGAGGTGCATCGCCGAGCGCAGCTGTGGCATGCCGGCGATGATGACCCGCTCGGCCGCCCCCTCGGCGAAGAGCGAGGCGGCGACCTGGGTGATCGCCTGGCGTGAGCTGCGCTCGCTCATGCCCATCAGCACGGTGCCGTTTCCCACGGGCATCACGTCACCGCCCTCCAGCGTCGCACGGCCCCAGTCGAGCTCGGGGTCGCCCCACCAGATCTTGGAGCCGACGAAGTCGGGGTGGTGGGTGTAGATCGCCTTGTAGATGAGGGTCTCGTCGTGTCGCGCCGGCCAGTAGAGGGGGTTGAGCGTCAGCCCGCCGTAGAGCCAGCACGTGGTGTCACGGGTGTAGAGGGTGTTGGGCAGGGGAGGCATGAGGTATTCGCGGGTGCCGGCCTGGTCGCGGGCCAGCGCAGCGTGCGGGTTGCGGTAGCCCTCGGGCAGGTCGGCCAGGGCGAGGCCGCCGATGAGGAACTCGGCCAGCCGGTGCGGCTCCAGGGACTCCAGGAATGCTCGGGTCGTGTCGACCAGGCCGAGCCCCACGAGGTTCGGCTCGATCTTGCGGTCCAGCAGCCAGGTGCGCGCCTTCGGGTCGGCCATCGTCTGCGCCAGCAGGTCGTGCAGCTCCACCACCTCAACCCCTCGGCGGCGCAGCTCGTCGACGAAGTCGGCGTGGTCTCGCTGGGCTCGCTCGACCCACATGACGTCGTCGAAGAGCAGGTCGTCGGAGTTGGTGGGGGTGAGCCGGCGATGGGCCAGACCCGGCGAGCAGACGATCACCTTGCGCAGCCGGCCGACCTCGGAGTGGACGCCGTAGGACGCCGCCACGGGGGTTTCGGTCATGAGGAGCCTCTCTCGGGTGCGCGCCCCCCGGCGTCGCGCGTTCGAGCACGGCGGACACGGTGGCGTGGTACCGATTGAGGATGCCACACCCCGACGCCCAGCCCGAGACCGTCTTCACGTATGCCGCACCCCAGCTGGTCTTCGGTGCGGGCGCCTGCGGGGACATCGGCCACCACCTGCTCGCGCGCGGCGCCCGGAGGGTGCTCCTGATCACCGACGTGGGGGTCGCCGCGACCGGCACGCCCGAGCGGATCGCCGAGCAGCTGCGGGTGGCAGGCCTGGCCGTGGAGATCTTCGACGGGGTGCACGTCGAACCCACCGACGCCAGCATCACAGCGGCCGTGACCGAGGCTCGCGAGAGCGGGCCGTGGGACGCCTTCGTGGCAGTGGGGGGTGGCTCGAGCATCGACACCGCCAAGGCCGTGAACCTCCTGGTGACCAATCCCGGTGAGCTGATGGACTACGTCAATGCGCCGGTCGGGAGAGGCCGGTCGCCGAGCCACCCGGTGAAGCCGCTCATCGCCGTGCCGACGACCACCGGCACGGGTTCGGAGAGCACGAGCATCTGCGTGCTCGACGTGCTGGACCTGCACGTCAAGACGGGCATCAGCCACCAGGCGCTGCGGCCGGTCCTGGCGGTGATCGACCCCCTCGTCACGATGAGCCAGCCACCGGAGGTGACCGCGGCGGCCGGCATGGACATCCTGTGCCACGCCCTGGAGAGCCTGACGGCACGGCCCTACACGGCATTCGAGCGAAAGCGGCCCGAGCAGCGGGTCCCCTACTGCGGGGCGAACCCGGTCTCGGACCTGTGGGCGCAGAAGGCGCTCTCGCTGATGTCGACGGCGTTCCGGCGCGCGGTGCGTGACGGGGACGACGTTGCAGCCCGGGGTGACATGGCGCTCGCGGCCACCTTCGCCGGGTTCGGCTTCGGGAATGCCGGGGTGCACCTTCCGCACGCCAACGCCTACCCGATCGCGGGGCGGGTCAAGGACTTCCGGCCGGCAGGCTATCCCGACGGCGAACCGATGATCCCGCACGGGATGGCCGTCTCGCTGACCGCCGCCGCCTCGCTGCGCTGGACCTTCGACACCGCTCCGGAGCGGCACCTCGCCGCAGCCCGCCTCCTCGATCCCGCCGCCGAGCCGAGTGATGACCCGGCCGGCCTGCTGCCCGCCGTGGTCCTCTCGGTGATGCGGGACGTCGGGATGCCGTCCGGGCTGGGGGCCGTCGGCTACGACGCGGACGACGTGCCAGGCCTCGTCGAGGGCACCCTGCGCCAGGAACGGCTGCTCGCCATGTCACCCCGGGAGGCCACCGCCGAGGACCTCGCCCGCCTGTTCGAGGCATCGATGGAGCTGTGGTGACACCGGGCGTAGCGTGATCGGGTTGGAGCACCGCCCACCACCATCCTTCGAAGAGGTCTGCCATGGCTGATGTCGCACTCGTCACCGGAACGTCGAGCGGGATGGGGCTCGAGGCCGCCGTCGCGCTGGCCCGTGGCGGGCTCACCGTCGTCGCGACCATGCGCGACACCTCCCGGGACGGGGCGCTGCGCAGCGCTGCCGCGGAGGCAGGTGTGGAGGTGGACGTGCGCCGCCTCGACGTCACCGACGAGGACGGCATGAGGGAGTGCGTCGAGGGAGTGCTGGCGGACCACGCCCGGATCGACGTCCTCGTGAACAACGCCGGTCGCGGGTGTGTCGGAACGGCCGAACAGCTGTCGATGGACACCATCCGCGAGCAGCTGGAGGTCAACTACCTCGGCGTGGTCGCCCTGACCAAGCTCGTCCTCCCGGGGATGCGCGAGTCGGGTCGAGGCCGCGTCGTCACCGTGACGAGCGTCGGCGGTGCGATCGGCCAGCCCTTCGCCGATGCCTACTGCGGGGCGAAGTTCGCGGTCGAGGGGTTCATGCAGTCCCTGGCAGTGGTGGCCGAGCGGTTCGGCATCGGTGTCAGCGTGATCGAGCCCGCGGCCGTCGCATCGGAGTTCGTCGCCAACGTCACCCGGCCCGAAGAGACCGACGATCCGTACTCGGCACTGTTCGACGCCTACCTCCGTCGCACCGCCGGGGCGTTCGCCGCCGCACAGTCCTCGGCAGGTGCCGGCGCCGCCATCGCAGCGTGCGCGACGTCCACCGAGAGGCGGTTCCGCTGGCAGACCTCCGAGGGCGCCACGGCCTTCGTCGGGATGTCCTTGGCGGATCTCGACGGCAGCCGGGTCCTGGCGGCCACGAGCACCTGGCTCGACTGAGCAGCACGCCACCTGAGTCGTGGTGATCCTCGTGCTGCTGGTCCGCGACCTGGCGGGACGAGCTGCCGCGTGCGCTCAGGCGCTCGCGGTGACCCTCGAGGGTGTGGAGCGACCGGGCACCGGTGCCTGGTCCCCTCCCTCGCGCAGGCCCGTGGTGTCGGGACACCTGGCCGAGACGTCCGCGATGGTGTCGGCGAGGAGCGCCACCAGGCGATCGTGCGCATCGTCGGTGCAGGCCACCGCGAGCCCGTCCACGGCATACCGCACGATGTGCGGGGCGGTGCGGCGCCGGAAGGTGCGCTCGCTCACGAGGTCGCTCGACGAGTACGACCTCGCCCACGCGGTTGCGCCCGGTGCGCTGAGCCTGGCCTCGCGGATCAGCGCCCGCAGCTCGGGCTGCGACGTGCCCCGGTCGTCCAGCAACCGCTCGCACGTCGTGAGTGCACAGGCCATGACGTTCTGTCGGTCACCCCCTGCGACGGGCATCGCGGCGGCTGCTGCGCGCACGGTGATGGCGATGTCCACCTCGACCGAGGAGCCGTCGAGTCCGACGACGTCAGGGATCAGGGGCGCGATCCTCCCGCGCTCGCTGTCCGGCAGCACGTCGTTCACCATCCGGGCCAGCCCCGCGAGCAACGGATGGGTGCACGACGGGTGATCGCTCCACCTCTCGCCGGCGAGGAAGGAGGCCATCTCCATGAAGCAGGCGCCCTTGCGCGGGTTGCGGTGCCGACCCGCGGAGAGCACCGGGATCGCATCGGGTGTCATCACAGCAGACCTCACGACCACTCCTCTGCGTGCCACGGGCACAGTAGATGGCTTTCCATCATGCGTCCCCGCGACGCTCTGCGCCACCCCCTGACGAAGGTTCCCTTCGGGTGAGCCACGCTGCGCCCAGCGCGAACACGCTCGACACCCGCCCGGTGGACGTCGTGCAATGGGCCATGCGGATCCTGGTGCTCGGCGGCACGGCGTGGCTCGGTGGCGAGGTGGCAGCGCTGGCCCAGGGCGCGGGCCACCAGGTGACCTGCCTCGCACGGGGAAGCGCGGCCGCGCCTGAGCGCACGGCATTCGTCGCTGGCGACCGGGACACGGAGGGCGGGCTCTCGGCGGTCGACGGTGCGCGCTGGGATGCGGTGGTCGATGTCTCCCGACACCCAGGTCAGGTGCGCCGCGCGACGCGTCAGCTGGATGCCGGGCACTGGGTCCTCGTGTCCTCGGCCAACGTCTACGCGGACTTCTCGACCCTGGAGCAGGACGAGGACTCCCGGGTGCGAGCGCCCCTCGATGGGGAGGTCATGACGAGCATGGACGTCTACGGGGAGGCGAAGGTCGCGTGCGAGGAGGCGATGCGCGCGGCGGAGGGCACCGCGACCATCGTGCGCTCGGGTCTCCTCGGCGGTCCCGGTGACTGGACGGGCCGCACCGGCTACTGGCCGTGGCGGTTCGCGCACCCGGTCGACGAGGAGGTGGTCGTCCCCGACGACCCGGGCTTTCCGTGCGCGCTCATCGACGTGCGCGACCTCGCTGGCTGGATCGTGAGTGCAGCCGAGCACGGCCTCGACGGCACCTTCAACGCGACCGGCCCGACCACTCCGCTGGCGGAGGTGCTCGACACCGCGCGGCACCTCGGTGGAGCAGGCGCCCGACCCCGCCCGGTCCCAGGCGCGCGCCTGGCCGAGCTGGGGGTGGCCGCCTGGATGGGTCCGCGCTCGCTCCCCCTGTGGATCGATGACCCGCAGTGGCGCGGCTTCGCGACGTTGGACACGTCGAGGGCAAGGGCATGCGGGCTGGTGACCCGCCCACTTCGGGAGACGTTGGCAGACGCTGCCGCCCACGAGGAGGTGCGGGTCACGCCGCGTCGGGCCGGCCTCAGCGACGAGGAGGAGCGGGAGGTCCTGCGTCTGGAGCGAGCCCGCGGGTGATACTGGGGGTAGACACCGTGGCCGCCTCGCCGAGGCCGGACACCACCCGTGCCGTTGCATGCCCACGAGGAGCCCCATGACCACCGAATCCACCGCCCCGACGTTTGCGCCCACATCGACGGAAGAGCTGTCCGCAGACGAGCGCGCACGCCTCGACGCGGTGGTGGCCGGCCTCGCGGAAGGTGAGTCGCGCTGGGCGGCAATGGATCTGAGTGCTCGGGTGCAGTTGCTGGCTGCTGTGCACGCCAGCGTCGCCGAGTCCGCCGACCTCTGGGTGGAGTGCGCGGTGCGCGCCAAGGGTCTTGACCCTCGCTCCCCGTTGGTCGGCGAGGAGTGGACCTCCGGTCCCTACTGCACCCTCACCGCGCTCCTCGCGCTCCAGCGCTCGCTCGGGGCCCTTGCCTCGGGGCGCAGCCCGGTGGACGGCAAGGACCTCGGCACGGCTCCCGAGGGTCGGGTCACGGTGCCGGTGCTCCCCGCCAACCACTTCGAGTACCTCCTGCTGCACGGGTTCACCGCCGACGTCTGGATGGCACCGGGGGTCACCCCCGAGCAGGTCCGCTCCCGGGCCGGCCTCGGGGAGCACACCCCGAGCGAGACGGGTGGGGTGGGGCTGGTCCTCGGCGCCGGAAACATCACCTCCATCGCCCCGCTGGACGTCCTCTACGAGCTGGTCGCCCACAACCGGGTCGCCCTGCTCAAGCTCAACCCCACCCTCGACGCCCTCCTCCCGGCATACGAGGCGGCCTTTGCCCCGCTCATCGACCTGGGCGTGCTCGCGGTCGTCACTGGCGGCGGCGAGATCGGTGCCTACCTGGCGCAGCACGACGGCATCTCGCACGTGCACATCACCGGCAGCGCAGCCACCCACGACCTCATCGTCTGGGGTCGGGGCGAGGATGCCGCGGCGCGCCGTGCCGCTGGCACGCCGCTGCTCCAGACGCCGATCACGAGCGAGCTCGGTGGGGTCTCCCCGATCATCGTCGTCCCCGGGGACTGGTCGAGCGCGGACCTGAAGTTCCAGGCCGAGCACGTCGCGACCCAGCGGCTGCACAACGGTGGCTACAACTGCATCGCGGGGCAGGTCGTCGTGCTGAGCAGCGACTGGCCGCAGCGCGAGGCGTTCGTCGAGCAGCTGCGCATCGCGATGGGTGGGGCGCCAGGGCGCGAGCCGTGGTATCCGCGCAGCGGGGAGCGGGTCGCGGCAGCCGCCACGTCATACGGCGACGCTGAGCGACTCGGCCCCGACGGCGGGCGGCTGCTCGTCGACGCCCGCGGCTCGGAGTCGGCCTCGGTGATCGAGACCACCGAGTACTTCTCCCCGGTGCTGGGCATCGTCGACGTGCCGGGCTCGGGTCAGGCTTTCCTCGACTCCGCCGTCGACCTCGTCAACGAGGACTTCGTCGGCACGTTGGGCGCCAACCTGCTCATCGACCCCGCCACGCTGAAGGCCCTGGGTGGCGGCTTCGAGGAGGCGATCGCTCGCCTGGAGTACGGCACCATCGCCATCAACGCGTGGACCGGGGTCGGCTTCCTCACGGCCAACGCCACCTGGGGCGCCTTCCCGGGTCACACGCTCGAGGACGTGCAGAGCGGCATCGGGGTCGTGCACAACGCCTTCCTCCTCGCAGACACCGAGCGAACGGTGGTGCGCGGCCCGTTCCGACCCTTCCCCCGCTCGGCGGTCGGTGGCGAGTTCTCCCTCTCACCCAAGCCGCCGTGGTTCGTCTCGGCCCGAAGCGCGCGCAGGACCGGCGAGCTGTTGACCCGGTTCGCGGCGAAGCCGTCCTGGGCGAAGCTGCCGGGCATCTTCGGTTCGGCCTTCCGGGCCTGAGCCCGGCGCCATTCCCGTCCGGCGTCATCGACGTTCGGGTCAGTCCACCTCGAGGTCGTCCCCGTCGACCCTTACCGTGCCGCGGCGCAGCGGCCACGCCTTGGTCAGGGCGATGAAGAACGCCCCCAACCCCGGCACCTTGGCGAACACGCCCTGCGGTCCTCGCGTCATCTGGCCCGTGCTCACGTCGTACTTCGCCTGGTGCCACGGGCAGACGAGGCAGCCGTCGGCGTCGATGCTGCCCTCGGCGAGGTCGGCGCGCAGGTGGCGGCAGCGGCGGGAGACGGCGAAGTAGTCACCGTTGTTCCCCACCGCATAGTCCCCGACTCCCGTGACGGAGCCAGCGGGCACATCGGCTTTGGGCACTCGGTTGGTGGTCATGGTGTGCTCCTTCGGCTGTGGACCCGCGGACACCTCATGGTGGCACGCCTGCGGGCCCGTGCCCAGTGCCGCAGGCCCCGGGACGGGCAGGCTCAGGTGGGGTCGCGATCGCGGGCTCGATCCTGGTCGAGGGCGTCGAGCCGGGCCAGCAGGATGCCGGGCCGCCGTGTGCCCGCGCCCGCCGCGCGGACACGCTCGCCAAGCTCTCGGTCAGCCGTCACGACGGTCGTCGCAGAGCCAGCGCGGACAGCGGCCGCGGCGACCTCGACGATGGTGTCGTCCCCGCTCCCGGAAGCGTGGACGACACTCACCCGACCATCGCCTGCCGCAGGAACGCCATCGCGGGCACGTCCCTCCAGCACGAGCACGACGCGTCCCTCCGCGTCGGCCGCGACCAGGCGGGCGTGCAGGCGCGCGGCCGCTCCCGGGCGGTCGCGCCACCACCCGTCGGGGCGTGAGCCGACGACGTTGGCACCGTCGACGACGAGCACCGGCGCCGGAGTGCCTCGACCCTGATCCACGGCACCAGTCGACCATGCGGGCCCGTCGCGAAGCCATCCGTCGGGCAGACTCCGGTGCCATGACCACGCGAGGACCCTCCCGACGCGACGTCGGGGCGACGGCGGCCGCTCTGGTCGCGCTCGCGCTCACCGGGTGCGGAGGCGATGGCGCCACCGCCCCGACCACGACGACTCCGGAGAAGAAGGGTGCCGAGCCAGCCGTGGCACCGACCCCCACGACGGTTCCCGCAGGGATGGTGGCGGAGGTCGGCTACGCCCCGGAAGGCATCGTCCACGACCCGGTCACCGGGCTCGTCGCCGTGGGCGTGCGCGAGCCGAACCGTCTCCTGGTGCTCGATCCGCAGACCCTGGAGGTGCAGCGGTCGGTGCCGGTTCCCGGCACCATCCGCCACCTCTCCGTCACGGCCGGCGGTGGCATGGTCCTCGTCCCGAACGAGGCCGACGACACGCTGCTCGAGGTCGACCTGCGCACCGGTGGGATGCGGTCGACGGCAGTGGGGCACGTGCCGCACGACGCGACCGGGGCCTTGGATGGCGAGCTCCTCGTGGGGGACGAGTTCGGTGGGTCGCTCACCGTGGTGCGCGACGGGCGGGTCGTCAAGACCTTCGATGACCTGCAGCACCCTGGTGGTGTCGTCGCAGCAGGGCGGACCGCGCTGGTGGTCGACGTCGTCGACTACTCCCTCACCAGCTATGACCTCGACAGGATGGCGCGGGTGGCTCGCGTTCCGGCCGGTGCCGGGCCGACCCACGGCATCCTCGCCGCACCGGACCGCGTCACCGTCTCGGACACCCGTGGCGGGGCGCTGATCCTCTTCTCGATCGAGCCGCTCCGACAGGTGGCCCGGCTCGACGTCGGCACCAGCCCCTACGGGCTCGCCGCCGACCCCGCGAGCAGGACGGTGTGGGTGACACTCACTGCGACCAACGAGGTGCTCCAGTTGGACCTGGCCGGGGACGTGCCACGGGTCGCCGCGCGCTGGCCGACCGTGCGTCAGCCCAACACGGTGGCCGTCGACCCCGTCACACGCACGCTGTGGATCGCCAGCCGCACCGACGGTGTCGTCCAGCGCATCTCTCGCTGAGCGGCGGCCGATGGTGGGCGCCCGGCTCCCTAGCGATCGCCCCTGGAACGTCCGCCCCGGACCATGAGCGCCACGCCGGCCAGGGCGACGATCGGGCCGATGACCGCCCAGAGCGTCACGCCGGTCATCGGGCTGCCGCCGAGGTAGCCCAGGCCCTGGGTGGTCCAGACGATGCCGATGACGACGAGGACGGCCCCGAGGGCGAGGGCGACGGAGCGGCTCATCCCCGAAGGCTAGCTCCTGTGCCGGCGGCTGTGCTGCGGCGGTCAGGCGGCGACGGGCCCCAAGGCGCCGGCGTGCCCCAGGAGGTCGACCCGCCGCTCATGCGCCCACCCGGGCCCTCGCAGCAGGAAGGACCAGCGCTCCAGCCACGTTGCCGAGCCCGCGACGTCACGGGCGATGTCGCGCCACTCGTGGGTCGCGATGGTCACGGGGTCGTAGGTGTCGATGTCGGTGGTCAACCCGTAGACGACGGGCTCGTCCTCGCGCTCGAACGTGCCGAACAGGCGGTCCCAGACGATGAGGATGCTGCCGTGGTTGCGGTCGAGGTACTGACGGTTGGTGCCGTGGTGCACGCGGTGGTGCGATGGGGTGTTGAGCACGTGCTCGAGCCAGCCGATCGAGCGCACCGCCTCGGTGTGGATCCAGAACTGGTAGATGAGGTTGAGCGACCGGGCGTTCTCGATGACGCTGGGCCGCACCCCTGCGAGCGCGAGGAGGCCGTAGGGGACGCTCATCGTCAGGCCCTCGGCGACGGGCTGGCGCAGCGCGGTCGAGAGGTTGTAGCGCTCGCTGGAGTGGTGCACCACGTGCATCGCCCACAGCCAGCGGCTCTCGTGGTTGAACCGGTGGTTCCAGTAGTAGATGGCGTCCCAGCCGAGGATGGCGACCGCGTTCGCGAGGATGCCGGTGCCCAGGTCACGACCCGAGGTCGCGAACAGGCGCTTCCCACTGGTCTGCGCCGACCACGTCGTGGCCACCGTCAGCGCGGTCGCGGCCACCGCGGCCACGGCGACGCCTCCGGTGACCCGGCGACCGAGGGACGCGTCACGCAGCCGCGGCACCGCGTCGGGACCGGTCACAGGGGCCCGGGGGTCACCCGCGGGGAGGGTGCCTGCGGCGGGGAGCCCGCCCTGCTCGTGGCGGCGTCGCAGCACGTCGGCGACGGTGGTGGCCGCCGATGCGACCACAGCCACCCCCATGAGCACCTTCGCGTGACGGCCGATGCCCGGTGTCACCGGGTCGAGGAGCTTCTTCGCGACGAAGGGGGCGGCCAGGCTGCCGACGCCCATGGTGAGGCTGGCCAGGGTGTCGGCGAGCTCGTAGTCGCCAGCCCGCGAGGTCCCGACGGGCGCCGGATGCCGTCGCTGCCAGACGAGCTCGGCCGCCATCGCACCGATGAACGCAGGGATCGCGAGAACCGTCAGGTCGGGGCGTCGCATGCTCGTGCGGCCTCCGTTCGTCGGCTGGGTTCCTGGTGGCGCTCGCTGGGAGGCGGCGTCAGGCAGCAGGGTAGCCCGCGTGCGTCGGAGCATGCGGGCTCCGTGGGACAGTGGAGCCCATGTCCATGCGCCGAGTCGACCGCGCCGTCGCGGACTACTCGGAGCTGCGCGACCGGCTCCTCCCGGTGACCGACGGGTTCGTGGAGCTCGTCACCGGCATCATCGACGACGCCGGCATCAACTACCTCAGCGTGACGGGGCGCACCAAGACCGTCGCCTCCTTCGCCGGCAAGGCCAGGGATGTCGTCGCGTCCGGCAGCGAGGACCCCTCGCACGACGTCACCGACCAGGTCGGTGTGCGGGTGATCACCTACGTGCAGCGCGACATCGATGCGGTGGCGGGTCTTCTGGCGGAGCAGTTCACCGTGCTGGATGACCGTGATTTGGGCGAGGAGACCGCTGCCGCAGGCCGGTTCGGCTACTCGAGTCGGCACCTGCTGGTCTCGCGAGCGGACGGTGGGCCCACGGCATACGACCCGCTGTCGTGCGCGTCGATCCAGCTGCGCACGGTGCTCCAGCACGCGTGGGCGGAGTTCGAGCACGACATCCGCTACAAGGGCACGGTGCCGCCCGAGCAGGTGCCCGACCTCGATCGCCGGTTCACCCTGGCGGCGGGGCTGCTCGAGCTCGCCGACCGGGAGTTCGAGACGATCCGCGACCGGCTGCAGGCGGGCCTCGGGGTCAGCAGCATCGAGGGCGGTGACGGTCTCGACCCGCGGATCAGCGCCCCCGAGCTCGCGACCTTCCTCGCGGGCCGCTACTCCAGCGCCGGATGGTCGCGAACCGAGCACTACGAGTGGATCTCCGGCCTGCTGCTCGAGCTGGGCATCGCCTCCCTCGACGAGCTCAGTGCCACCCTGCGCGACGTCGACAGCGCCGCAGTCACCACCGCGATGGACTACCGCTACCCTCCCGGGGCCGTGCGCCGGCTCGACGACGACCTCCTGTCGCGGTTCGGTGACGCCTACCTGGGCCTGCACGGGAACGCCCACCGCCGCGAGGCACTGCTGGCGAGGGCGTCCCACCTCCCCGGCTGAGCGAGGCCTAGGTCGTGAGTCGGGCGAGCACGTCGTCGCGGGCCCGCTCGAGGTAGTCGACCAGGCAGCACGTCGCCACCTCACGGTCCCCGGACTCCAGGGCGGCCAGCACCCGGGCGTTGTCGTCGATGTACGTGGCGTGGAAGCTGCGGTCCGCGATGCGAGCGAAGACGAGGCGCAGCTGCGCGAGCAGGCTCGCGAACCAGGCCGTGGTGCGCTCGCTCCTGGTCAGGCTCGCGATGGCTCGGTGGAAGTTCTGGTTGGCGAGTGCGACACCGGCCCAATCCTGTTCGTCTCGACACCCGCGTGCCTGCTCGACACAGGTGCGCATCAGCCGGAGGGTCTCCTCATCGGGTGCCTGCCCCCAGCGCACGGCGGTCGCCTCGACCATCATCCGGGCCTGGTAGAGGTCCTTGACGTCGGCGGCGCCCGGGGTCGCGACGAACACCCCCCGTGAGGGGAACCGGTCGACGATGCGCTCGCCGACGAGGAGCGCGAAGCCTTCGCGCACGGTGTTGCGGCTGACGCCCAGAGCCTCCGCCAGGCTCTCCTCGACCAGCTGGGAGCCCGGGGGGAGTGCGCCGTCGGAGATCTGCGCGCGCAACAGTGCGGCCACTCGCTGAGCGGTGGGCACGGGGCGCTCCAGTCGCTGCCCGCTCATCGCCCGCACCGCAGCACCGGAGCGTGGCCGGGTCGCCCTCGGTACCGTCACGTGCGCAGCCTAGCCGGAAGAAATGTGGATTGAGGTATTGCTGGATTGTTGAACAATCCGTAGTGTCGGGTGATGGCAGACACAACGCGGTGTCCGCCGTCACCCAGGGAGAGCGCATGACACCCCCAGAACCGGTAGGCCCCGGCCAGACCGCCGAAGCACCCCGCACGAAGCCGAGCAAGACCCAGCGCGGCGCCGTCCTGGGCGCCATGTTCCTCATGGCGACCAGCGCCATCGGCCCCGGCTTCATCGTGCAGACGACGACCTTCACGGTGCAGCTGGGGGCGGCCTTCGCCTTCGCCATCGTGGTCTCGATCCTCGTCGACATCGCCGTGCAGCTGAACGTCTGGCGGGTGATCGGGGTGAGCGGTCGCCGCGCCCACGAGCTGGCCAACGCGGTGCTCCCCGGCTCCGGATACGCCCTCGCCGCCCTCGTCGTCCTCGGCGGTCTGGTCTTCAACATCGGCAACGTCTCGGGCACCGGCCTGGGCACCGACGCCATGCTCGGCCTGGACCCCCGGATCGGCGCGAGCATCTCGGCGGTGCTGTGTATCGGCATCTTCCTCAGCAAGAAGGCCGGCCTCGCCCTCGACAAGATCGTCGTCGGCCTCGGCGTCGTGATGATCGCCCTGACGACCTATGTCGCCGTGACCTCCCACCCACCCGTGGGCACCGCGATGCGCAACGCGGTGCTGCCCGACGACATCAGCTTCCTCGTCATCACCACCCTCATCGGCGGCACCGTCGGTGGCTACATCACGTATGCGGGCGCCCACCGGCTCCTGGACTCCGGGATGACCGGGGCGACGCACGCCAACCAGATCGCGAGGAGCTCGATCCTGGGCATCATCGTCACCGGCGTGATGCGGGTCATGCTCTTCCTCGCCATCCTCGGGGTGGTCGTGGGTGGAGCCACGCTCGCCAAGGACAACCCTGCGGCCAGCGCCTTCGAGGCCGCCGCCGGCGAGGTGGGGCTGCGTGCTTTCGGCATCATCTTCTGGGCTGCAGCCATCAGCTCGGTGATCGGTGCGTCCTACACCTCGGTGTCCTTCATGACCTCCCGCGCGACCCCTGAGCGCACCCGCAACCTGATGACGGTCGGTTTCATCGCCGTGAGTGCGGTGCTGTTCCTCATCCTGGGCAAGGCGCCGGTCAAGTTGCTCGTCTTCGCGGGAGCCTTCAACGGCCTGATCCTGCCGATCGGGTTCACGATCATCCTCTGGGTCGCGTGGCGACGTCGTGACCTGCTGGAGGGCTACGTCTACCCCAGGTGGCTGCTCGGCCTCGGCATCGCTGCGTGGCTGCTCACCATCTACCTCGGCTGGAAGTCCCTCACCGGTCTTCCCGCCCTGTGGTCCTGAGACCGCGGTGGTCACACGGTGGGGAGGACCCCACGGGCTCGTGGACCGAGCAGGACGCAGGAGGATGCCGTGAAGATCGACCTCAACAGCGACCTCGGTGAGTCGTTCGGTCAGTGGACCCTCGGTGACGACGAGGCGATGCTCGACATCGTCACGTCCGCCAACGTGGCCTGCGGATTCCACGCCGGCGACCCGCTGACCCTCCACCGCACCTGCGCCGCCGCGGCGCAGCGTGGTGTGGTCGTCGGGGCCCAGGTCGGCTATCGCGACCTCGCGGGCTTCGGCCGACGGTTCCTCGACGCCAGCGCGGCCGAGCTGACTGCCGACGTGATCTACCAGATCGGCGCTCTCGACGGCATGTGCCGGGCAGTGGGCGCCACCGTGCGCTACGTCAAGCCACACGGGGCCCTCTACAACACCATCGTCCACCACGAGGAGCAGGCGGCTGCCGTGGTGAGCGCCGTGCTCGCCTACGACCCCACCCTCCCGGTGATGGGCCTGCCCGGTTCGGTCTTCCTTCGCCGGGCCCGGGCCGCGGGACTGGCGACGGTCAGCGAGGCGTTCGCCGATCGCGGCTACACCCCTCAGGGCACCCTGGTGCCCCGTGGCCAGACCGGTGCGCTGCTGCACGACCCGGTGGAGGTCGCCGAGCGCATGGTGCGCCTGGTCACCGACGGCACGATCGTGGCTGTCGACGGATCGGTCGTGCAGGTGCGAGCCGAGTCGCTGTGCACCCACGGCGACAGCCCCGGCGCCGTCGAGATGGCCAAGGAGGTCCGGTCGGCCCTGGCGGCACACGGCATCCGGATCGAGGCGTTCGCACCGTGACCGGCGAGCTGCAGGTGAGTGCCGACATCCGCTTCCTGCCGTGCGGGGAGCACGCGGTGCTCGTGGAGGTGCCCGACCTGCACGCGGTGCTGGCGCTCGACGCGGCCGTACGGGACCGGCTGCCGTCGCCGCACCGGCGTCGCCACCCACGCCGTCACCCGCGTCGTGGGGAGGCGGCGTGGGCAGGGGTGCTCGACGTCGTGCCCGCCGCACGCACGCTCCTGGTCACCGTGGCGCAGCGCGAGCACCTCGGGCCCGTCCGGAACGCGCTGCGCGCTGTGGTGGCCGAGGTCGACCTGGGTCATGTCCCTGCGGCCGATGGCGAGGTCGTGGAGATCACGGTCCGCTACGACGGCCCCGACCTCGACGACGTGGCGGCGGCCACCGGGCTGAGCCGACGCGAGGTGGTGGCGGCCCACACCGCCAGCACCTGCCGGGTCGGCTTCGGGGGCTTCGCGCCCGGGTTCGCCTACCTCGTCGACGGTGACCCACGCCTGGAGGTGCCTCGGCGGGTCTCGCCGCGCACCAAGGTGCCGGCCGGGTCGGTCGCCCTCGCGGGCACCTACAGCGGCATCTACCCCCGCTCCTCGCCGGGCGGGTGGCAGATCATCGGTACCACCGAGGCGGTGCTCTGGGACGTGCACCGCGACCCCCCCGCGCTGCTCCGCCCCGGCGGCATCGTGCGGTTCGTGCAGGAGGGCTCGTCATGAGTGCGCACCATCGGTGGGTCGAGGTGCTCGAGACGGGGATGCCGGTGCTCGTGCAGGACCTGGGCCGGCCCGGACTCGGAGCGGTGGGGGTCGGTCGCAGCGGTGCTGCCGACCGGGACGGCTTCCGCCTCGGGGGCCGGCTGCTCCACCACGAGAAGGGGGAGGCTGCCCTCGAGGTCACCTTCGGCAACGCCACCTTCAGGGCCCACGGGTCGATGACGGTCGTCCTCACCGGTGCCGACACCCGGGCCGACGTGGACGGCACCCCGGTGCCGCACGCCTCGCTGTTCCGGCTGCGAGACGGCCAGCGGCTGCACCTCGGGGCCCCCGCCGCCGGGTTGCGGACCTATGTGTCGATCCGGGGTGGCGTCGGCGGCGAGCGGGTCCTGGGGTCGAGGTCCACCGACACCCTCTCGGGAGTCGGTCCGGCGCCGCTCGTGGCCGGGGACCGCGTGCGGGTCAAGCGCGGACGACGACGGTGGCTTCCCGTGATCGACACCGTTGCGGTCCCTGCCCTCACGCTCGACCCGGTGCAGGTGCGTGTCCGGCTGGGCCCGCGCGACGCCTGGATCGCCGACCCGTCGCGGCTCGAGGGCCAGGCGTGGACGGCATCCAGTCGCAGTGACCGCGTGGGGCTGCGCCTGGAGGGCGGGCTGCTCGAGCGGCACGCCCGGTTCGAGGGTGCGGAGCTGCCCAGCGAAGGGGCTGTGCGCGGGGCCATCCAGGTTCCACCAGGCGGCGAGCCCGTGGTGTTCCTCGCGGACCACCCCGTGACAGGGGGCTATCCGGTGGTCGCTGTCGTGCTCGATGACGACGTCGACCTTCTCGCCCAGACCCGGCCGGGTCAGGGCATCTCGATCAAGGTGGTCTCATGACGACGGATCTGGCAGCACTCACACCCGCAGAGGCACGGGCCCGCTTCGCGGGTGGCACGGTGTCGCCGACGACCGGGTGGTGTCGCGGCTTCACCCAGGCCAACACCATCTCCCTCCCCCGGCACATCGCGTACGACTTCTTGCTCTTCGCGCAGCGAAACCCCAAGCCCTGCCCGGTGCTCGACGTGCTCGACGCCGGCGAGGTGGCAGGCCCGCTGCTCGATGGGGACATCCGCCGCGACATCCCGCTCTACCGGGTGTTCCGCGACGGGCACCTCGTCGACGAGCCGAGCGATGTCACCGACATCTGGCGCGATGACCTCGTGACGTTCCTGCTCGGCTGCAGCTTCACCTTCGAGCACCCGCTGGTGGAGGCTGGGGTTCCGGTGCGGCACATCGATGCCGGTCGCAACGTGCCGATGTATCGCACCGATCGTGCCTGCCGACCAGCAGGGGTCTTCCACGGGCCGCTCGTGGTCTCGATGCGTGCGGTCCCCGCCGCACTGGTGGCCGATGCGGTGCGGGTGAGCAGTCGCTACCCAGCCGTGCACGGCGCCCCGGTGCACGTGGGCGACCCTGCGGCACTCGGGATCTCGGACCTGGACACTCCTGACTACGGTGACCCACCGGTCATCGAGCCCGGTGACGTGCCGGTGTTCTGGGCGTGTGGGGTCACCCCGCAGGCTGCCGTCGCCGCCAGCGCGCCCGAGCTCGCGATCACCCACGCCCCCGGCCACATGCTCATCACCGATGCGCGCGACAGCGCCTACGTCGTGCCCTGACCCAGCGCCACGCAGTAGGTCCCACGGGGGTGTCGTGGGCTCCTGGGGCTCAGCTGTCTCCGGGCTCGAGGACGATCTCGACCTGCACCTCTCCGGCCAGGTCCTCGAGGTCTCGACCGACGGCGTCGAGGTCTGCACCGGGCGGCACACTGACGACCACCTGCGCCTCGAACAGTCGGCCCCCGGCCATCGGGGCGTCGCGGGTCACGGTTTTGAGGTCGACGACGCTCAGGCCCTGCGCGGCGATGGCACCGGACACGGCCTGGACGATGCCGGGGTGGTCGTTGCCGAGCACGGTGACCAGGGCCTGCCGCGCCCCGGACCAGTCCGTTGGGCTCCCGCTGTCGACGGCGCCCCCTCCACCTTCGTGCACCGTGATGTCGAGGAGGCCCTGGAGCGGCTGGAGATCGGCACGCAGATCCGCGGCTCCGGCATCCGGCACCGTGACGACGACGATGCCCGCGAACTTCCCGGCGAGCTCGGCGAGGTGGCTGCGCTCCCAGTTGCCGTCGTGGGTGGACACGACGTCGGCGAGGGCCTTGACGAGGCCTGCGCGGTCGTCGCCGATGACGGTGAGGACGAGGGTGGTCACGGGCCGACACTACCGGGGTGCCAAGGGGGCGGCTGGGGCCACCAGTGTCGGGTGACGGCCCGCCGCGGGCGACCGTCAGGTCACGCCTGCCGCTCCCTCGCCTCGTTGGAGTGCAGGGGTCGCCGGAGCGCGGGGAGCACGAGCCGTCCGCGCAGCTGGGTGTCCGAGGCAGCGAAGAGTGCGCCCATCGCGCGCAGCGTGCCGGTCACGTCGTCGCGCCCGGTCAGGTAGGCCCATCGGTGGTGCTCGGGGAGTGCGAAGAACACGTCGAAGAAGTCGGGCACCTCCTCCGGTGGCATCCGCAGCAGGGCCTCGAGGCCGATGCGTCTGACCCGGTCGACGAGCGTGCTCGAGCGTGACCAGATGACCTGTCGGGCCGCGTCCAGAGCCACCGCCGGGCCCTGCGGGACGTGAGCGGCAACGGCATCCGCGACGGGCTGCGCAAGTCGGAGGGAGGTGGCGATGCTGAACCCCGTAGCCGGGTGCACCAGCGGAGCCGCAGCGCCGAAGCCGAGAGCGCCGGGGATGTCGTGTCGCGGGCGGTCCACGGGGAACCGCACGGTTTCGGTGCGTGCCCCTGCGGGCACCTCGATGCCGTGGTGTGCGAGCCGCGCGAGCAGACGCCGACGCAGCACCGGCACCGACAGGCCTGGCCGGCGAGCGAGCGAGGTCTCCTCGAGCAGGACCTCCCCACCCCCGAGCGGGATGCCGTAGAGGAAGGTCGGCCAGCCCCCCTCGCCGTGGTCGCGCCGCCAGTCCATGAAGAGGGCCTCGCCCGGTGGGACGAGCGGGGCTGCCGCGTTCTCCGGGACGACGATGCCGAACGCCGTCTGCTCTGCTGCGATCTTCTGGTGTGACGGTTGGTTGTCCGCTTCGCCGGCGCGCGACGTGTGCCGTCGCCCGAAGGGTCGGGCGCGGGCGAGCGGCTGGTCCCTCCCCCCGCAGTCGATGACGACGGATGCCGTGAGCTCGCCCCCGTCTGCCAACGTCACGCTTGCTGCCCCCGCCTCTCCCGGGTGGAATCCCACGGCGCGGCCGGTGCGCACCTCGACGTCGACGAGCCCGGCATCGAGGTGCGTTCGAAGCGCAGGGACGTCCAGCACGGCGTAGTCCCACCCGAGGTCGTGGGTGCCGCGGGCGATCGCACGGCCCTTCGCGCGGGTGGCGACCACTGATTCGGGGAGTCCCGGCGGCAGCTCGGCGGCCCAGCTGCCGTAGGTCGCCGGGAACGTTCGGTCGGGCTGCGGGTCCAGGAGCACCGTGTGCAGGCCGGCCTTCCGGCAGGCACCCGCGAGGGCCCGACCTGCAGGGCCGGCACCCACGACGAGGACGTCGGTCACCATCGACTGGCCTCCTCCCGGTGTGCGGCCGTCGGGACGGCACGCTACCCGGCGGTCCTCCGCGGGGCGGAGCGGACCAGCAGGACCAACGGCTACGAGCAGTCGCGCTCACGTGGCGCGGAGGTGCCGAAGGCGGCTGAGACGACAGCCGTGTCACGACCCGGCGGCCGGGGTCCACCGCGACCAAACCGGCCGCACGGTTCGTGGAGTCGCGGTCTCGTGGTCTCGTGGTCTCGTGGTCTCGTGGTCTCGTGGTCTCGTGGTCTCGTGGTCTCGCACCGAGTTCGCAGTGGCGGGATCCCGGAGCAGGTCGGGCTGGGCCACGGCCCGGATGCGACGCAGCTCGTCATGAGCCACCGTCACGACGTGCGATCCGTACGAACCTGCCGGAGACGGGGCGCGGCGTCGCCGACGCGGTTGAGTGGACGGACAGGATCCCGCTCGCCCACGGCATCCGGTCTTCGTCACGGCTGCCTGATGGGCTTCGTGGAGAGGGAGATTGGGGTGACACCGAAAGCGCAGGAGGTCAGGTGTGGGGCTCCCCTCGGAGAACTCATGCCCGGAAGCGCCCGGGTCGGGGCTGCCGTGCCGCTGCACCCTCGCACCGAGCGTCGCCCGGCCAGCGGCCCGCGGCGTCCGGCCAGCTGAGCTGGACCGCCTCGACGGATGCCTCTGGAGGTCTGTCGTAGTAGTCGTTCGCCTGGTGGAGGATCTGGCCGGGGTTGGGAAGGTGTTCCACGAGCAGTTTCACCTGCTCGTTCGGCCCCGCGCTGACGAGGTCGCCGACCGTGAGATCACTGGAGTGTTCGCGCACGCCGTGGGCCAAGCCGGTGAGGAGGCTCCTGGATGCTTCCTGGGCCAAGCCGAAGACGAGCATCTCGGGGTGGCCGACCCCGTGCATTCCGACGGTATAGGCGAACGGGGGTGTCGCAGCGGAAAGCCGGCTGCTTCGCGCTCGGGCTCGTCGGTCGGCCCGGTTGCCGTCGGTGACCCGGCAACATTCGCAGTCAGCGTCTGAGATGTAGAAG
>JBDSNZ010000087.1:0-8382 GCA_039915055.1 Ornithinibacter sp. | reverse complement strand
CGACCCCGACGCGCTGGAACGACAGCGGTCCCAGTGGGACTGGGCGGCATACCAACTCTCCGAACATGACAACGCGGCAGCCTGCGCCGACGCCGACCTCCACGACCAGATCTGGACCCCGCACCTCGTCGACGAGCTCGACCACCTCACCCTCGTGGGCCGCGCCAGCTGACGCGTGCGGCGATGCGGCCCTTCAGGCCGTCGGCAGGTTCTCCGTGAGCCAGTGCTCGGTGCGCTGCCACGCGAGAGCGCTGGCTCCGGGGTGGTGTCCGACGAAGTCGTCGTTGTCGAACGCATGGTCGGCGCCGGGGTAGGTGTGGAACTCGACGGGGCCGCCCTCGCTGATCGAGCTGCGGATCTGCTCCACGGTGTCGAGCGGGATGTAGGCATCGGCCTCCCCGAAGTGGTGCAGCGAGGGCGTGGCCACCGACGGGATGGCCTTGAACAGGTCCGGCAGGGCCGACCCGTAGAACGACACCAGGGCATCAGTGGGGGAGCCCGCGACCACGGCATACCCCAGACCGCCACCGAAGCAGAACCCGACCAGGCCGACCCCACCTGTGACCTCGGCACGTTCGCGGAGGACGTCGAGAGCGGCAACCGAGTCCGCCACTGCGGCACCCCAGTCGAGCCGGCCCAGCAGACCCATCGCCTCAGGCAACATGTCCGGTCCGTTGGCGACCGACGACACCCCGAGCCGCCAGAACACCTCCGGGGCCAGCACGACGTAACCGAGGGCAGCGAGGTCCTCGGCGCGCCGCTGGATGTAGTCGCTGACCCCGAAGATCTCCTGCAGCAGGAGCACCCCCGGGCCAGTTCCCGACTCGGGCAGCCACAGGTGGGCCGGCATCTCGCCGTCGGTGGTGGGGACCGTGATCATGTCGCTCATGGGAAGAGAATATGACGAGACCCGGGCACCCGGGGGCGAGCCGGAACGGCACTCGATGACGCCATCACTCGTCGTGCGGGCCACCCCGGGCAAGCGTCTCGACGATCGGCGCCAGCGTCCCCGCCCGCACCAGGTCCTTGACGGCGGCGAGCACGAGGTCCGCCGCCCGTGGATGCTCCCCGACGTCGGCCTGCACCATCGCCGTGAGCTCGGTGATCGGGCGAGGTGAGTCCAGGGCCGTCCAGATCGCCGCGGCGATGCCTGGGAGCAGCGTCGTTGCCTGCCCTTGCAGCACGATGGCCTGGCCCTCGGACGTCACCGCCTCGCGGTGCGGGGAACGACGCAGCACGGTGTGCTCACCGACGAGGTCCGCGCCCGCTCCCCTCGGACGACCGCTGTCCTCGGTGTCCGCGTGGACGGTCTCGTCGCCGGCAACCTCCCACGTCAAGGGAATCGAATCGTGGCGAGCCGTGCCACGCGCGACCGCGGTGACGAGGTCGATGCACTCCGTGACCTCACGATAGGTGAGCCGCCACGGCCCGCTCCCGGTCGTGAGCAACGATGAGAGCCGGCTCAGCGGAGACTCGAGCTGGAGGAGGGAGGAGGTCTGTGGCAGAACGTCGTTGATGGCATCGACCAGCCCGATCTGCTCGAGGACGGGGCCGCCTTCGAGGTCGGGGTCCCGATCGAGCACGATGACGGCGACGAGGTGCAGCGCCTCGGGAGCCCTGAGCAGGCCGATCTCGTCGGGTGAGTGCTCGAGCTTCTCCCACCGCGACGCAGGGTCGATCACGACCGAGAGCGGTTTGGCCCAGGCGCGCACCCGACCTGACTCCTCCACCGCCACCGTCTCGTCCGAGACGTAACCCAGGGTCTGGCACAGCGCCCTGCTCGCCGTGGTCTTACCCGTCCCCGAGGGGCCGACCAGTGCCACCGTCGAGCCGTCCGGCAGCGCCGCTCCTGCAGCGTGGAGCAGCACGCACTCACCGACGCGCCGCTTCAGTGACGCCAGGGTCAGGGCCCTCGACACGGCATAGGGCAGGTGCTCATCGGACCCGTGGTGGATGCCGTCACCGACGGTCACCGACCCGTCGGCCGAGCGGGCGACGACGAAGGGTCGCACGTCGACCGACTCAGCAGGCTCCGCCGACGAGGGGTCGACGGCGGCCCGGGACCACAGGAGCCGCAGGGAGTCGGCCAGGGGCTCCTCGAGACCGGCGAGGTCGAGGTTCCACGGTGACCCGAAGGCGTCGATGACGAACACCGCGCCAGTCTGCCCGCTCCAGTCCTGTGACGAGGCAACGCCCTGACCCGGGCACGGCACCCCTGACGGTGACCCCGAGTCGGTGCGCGAGGGTCAGGCGTAGTGCCTCGCGACGTGGACGCAGCGGTCCGCGTAGGACCCTCCGAACAGCGCCGCGTGCACGAGCAGCGGGTGCACCTGGTGCAGCAGCACCCGCTCGCGCCACCCGTCGGCCAGCGGGGATGCCTCGTCGTAGGCGGCGAGCACTCGGTCCAGGTGGGGCAGTCCGAAGAGCGCGAGCATGGCCAGGTCGGCCTCGCGGTGACCGCCGTGTGCCGCCGGGTCGATGAGCACCGCCCCGTGCTCGGTCCAGATGACGTTGCCCGACCAGAGGTCGCCGTGCAACCGCGCCGGAGGCTCACCGGTGTCGTGCGCCCCACGGGCGACCCGTGCGGCGAGCCCGTCGAGCAGCAGGGCGTCGGCTCCGGTGAGGACACCGCGGTCTCGAGCCATTCGCACGAGTGGGCTGATCCGGGCCTGCGCGAAGAACGGACCCCAGCGCTCCCACGTGCCCAGCGCCAGGGGGAGCGGCTCGCTCAGCGGTCCGAGGTAGCCGTCGCCGTCCCACCCGGGAGGGCCGCTGCCGTATGCCGGTGCACCCGCGGCATGCATCGCGCAGAGTCCTCGGCCGAGCGCCTCTGCGGCCGCGGGCGTGGGGGCGACGGACGCCAGGTGCGCGAGGTCGAGGTGCGTGGGGGCCACGTCGAGCACGGTCACGATGGCTGCCCCGCCGGCCTCCCCCAGCCAGTTCAGGCCGGCCGCCTCCCACGCGAAGTAGCCCGCTGGTGCGTCCGCTGACTGCTTCCGATGGCTGGACGGCATACCCTCATTCTCTCAGGCACCCGCAGAGTGGGCTCGATCAGTCAGACTGTGGGTCCGGCCCCATGAAGGTTCCTGGCCACGAAGGAGGACCCGTGACGGACACACTCGCCGCTCCCCGCGAGGAGGAGGACTCCGCTGCTGCCGTGGAAGCCCTCTCCAGCGACATCGGTGGTGTCCTGGAGTCGATGGCCCAGCTCTCGGACTATCTCGAGCGTGTGGTGCACGCGGTGCGCCGGCACGTCGACGGCTGCGACGAGGTGGGGGTGACGATCCTCTCGCAGGACCGCCCGCACACCGCGGCCTACACCACCGTGAGGACGTTGGAGATCGACGCGGTGCAGTACGCCCTGGATGAGGGGCCGTGCCTCGACGCGGCGAGACAGCAGCGTGAGTTCCGCGTCGATGACCTCGCCGTCGATGACGGCCGTTGGCCGCGCTTCGCCCAGGAGTGTCGCGAGGACGGCATGCGCGCCCTGCTGGCGGTCCCCCTCGTGAGTGGCGAGCAGTGCGTCGGTGCGGTGAACCTCTACGCGTGGGCGCCATCGGCGTTCGACGGCTTCGACGCGGCCCTGGTCCGGGTCGCAGCGGCCCGGTGTGCCGATGCGGTGGTGGCCGTGACGGCCCTCGACGGAGCACATCGCCTCGTTGGCCAGCTCGAGCAGGCGATGGCCAGCAGGGCCGTGATCGAGCAGGCGAAGGGTGTCCTCATGGCGATGCGTGGCGTCCCCGAGTACGACGCGTTCGAGTTCCTGCGCAAGACCTCGCAGGAGCGCAACGTCAAGGTGCGCGACCTTGCCACCCAGGTCGTCGCGGGCGTGCTGCGCGATGTCGCGCCGTCCCCGTCATGACTCTGCTCTAACATCGCCGTATGCCGCGACCGCACGCCGCTGCACTCGTCGAGGACACCTACCACGGGTGGATCGCCGGGTCGCTGCGTGAGCGCGGGTGGCGCACCCGCATCGTCCCGTTCACCGGCTACGGAAGCGTGGCCCAGCTGCGCGTGCTCGCGAGGGTGCTGGTCACCCGGGCCAACGCGCTCGACGAGCCCGAGGACACGACGTATGCCGGCCGGTTGCGTGCGGTGGAGCTCGAGACCCGTGGGTGGCGGGCGTTCCTCGGCGCGCCCGCCATGGACGAGAAGGTCACGGTGCGCGTCAACGAGCGCTTGATCCCGACGCGCACCGACCGAGGTGGCTACATCGACCTCACCGTGCGCGGCCACGGCCTGCGCCCCGGCTGGCACCAGATCTACCTCAGCTCACCCGATGCCGAGCCGATCGAGGTGCCGGTGCTGGTCGTGGGCACGACCCAGACGCACGGCATCATCTCCGACATCGACGACACGGTGCTCTCCACCTCCCTGCCGCGCCCGCTCATCGCGGGCTGGAACACCTTCATCAAGGCGGAGGGCACCCGTCGTCCCGTCTCGGGGATGGCCACCCTCTATCGAGAGCTGCTGGCGTCCCAGCCCGGTGCACCCGTCGTCTACCTCTCCACCGGGGCGTGGAACACCCAGCCGCTGCTCACCCGCTTCCTGCGGCGCAACGGCTATCCGGCCGGTCCGATGCTCCTGACCGACTGGGGACCCACGAACACGGGGTGGTTCCGCTCGGGTCAGGAGCACAAGCAGGCCTCGTTGCACCGACTGGCACGGGAGCTGCCGCACATCCGCTGGCTGCTCGTCGGCGACGACGGACAGCACGACCCCACGATCTACTCCGACTTCGCAGCCAAGCGCCCCGACAGGGTGCGCGGCATCGCGATCCGCGAGCTGTCCGCGGGGGAGCAGGTCCTCGCCCACGGGGTCCCGGTCGCGATCGACGACCTCACGTCCGATGAGGGCACCCGCCTCGGGGTGCCCGTGGTGCGCGCCTCCGACGGCTACGGCCTCGCGCGCGGGGTGCGTCAGCTGTGGACCGGGGAGTCCCGCCACGGCAACCTCGCGGCCGGCTCCTCCGCGGCCGTCGCCTCGACCGACGACCCGCCGGCAGACCTCGTCCCGGACCCGGACGAGCGGTAGCGTCGGCGCATGCCCGAGCTGCCGGAGGTCCAGGCCCTCGTCGACTTCCTCGCCGAGCGCACCGCGGGGCTGGCCGTCACTGGCGTCGAGCTCGGGTCGATCTCGGTGCTGAAGACCTTCACGCCCCCTCCGCAGGCGCTCGTCGGAGCCCCGGTCGACGGGGTGAGCAGGCACGGTAAGTTCCTCGACCTCGATTGCGGCGGAACGCATCTGATCTTCCATCTGGCCCGAGCAGGCTGGCTCAGGTGGTCCGAGGCGATCCCGGCCACCGTCCTGCGACCGGGGAAGTCGCCGATCGCTCTTCGAGTCCGCCTCGACGACGGCTCCGGGTTCGACCTCACCGAGGCCGGCACGAAGAAGAGCCTCGCGGCATACATCGTCGGTCGCCCCTCCGACGTGCCCGGCATCGCAGCCCTTGGGCCGAACCCCATGGCAGCATCGTTCTCGCAGAGCGACTTCGCTGCCATCGTCAGTGGCCATCGGATGCAGGTCAAGGGCCTGCTGCGGGACCAGTCGATCCTCGCAGGGGTGGGAAACGCCTACTCCGACGAGATCCTGCACGTGGCCAAGCTGTCACCCTTCGCCATCTCGGCCAGCCTGAAGGAGGACGAGGTCGAACGCTTGTATGCCGCGCTGCGGGGCACGCTGTCTGCTGCGGTCCTGGCCGCCTCGGGCAAGCCGGCCAAGGAGCTCAAGGACGCCAAGCGTGCAGGGATGCGTGTGCACGGTCGCACCGGTGAGGTGTGCCCGGAGTGTGGTGACACCGTGCGCGAGGTGTCGTTCGCGGATTCCTCGCTGCAGTACTGCGCGACCTGCCAGACCGGCGGCAAGCCTCTGGCCGACCGGCGCACGAGCAAGTTCCTCAAGTAGGACCCCCTCCACGGCGAACGTGGGTGGAGATGTCCGTCCAGGCGGTCATCCTCACCCACGATGGCGTCGATGGGCGCGCCCCCTCCCTCTCGCGAGACCAGCGGTGGTCGTGCTCAGGTCCGCTCCTGGCTCGAGGCGACGTGCTCGTCGAGGTCCGCCCGGGTCAACTGATGACGCGGGGCGTCGGGGAGGACGAGGTCGCGGGTCACCCGCAGATCCGCATCGACGTGCAGGAGCTCTCCGGGGCGGAGGGAACACCAGTTCGGATCGTCATCCATCGCCTCGGTCGCGACGACGACCGAAGGGGTGCTCGCGAGGTGGCGTGAACGCACTCGGATGTGCGTGCCGTTCCCCCGGTGGTCCAGCGCCTCGTCGGGGTTGGGGGGAGTGCGACGGTCGAGGAACAGCAGCGGGTGGGTGTCGCCCTGGCGCAGCGCCCACAGCTCCGAGCCTGAGGTCACGAGAAGGTTGACCGAGTAGACCGGAAGGTTGTCGCAGATCCAGCTCGCGGCTGAGGTGATGCCTCCCGCGACGTCCCCGTCGCGGAGCCGGGTCTCGCGGGCGACCAGCTCGGCATACCTCTCGGAGTCCGTGTCGCCGCGCACGTCCCGCATGGCGTCGCCGAGGTGCTCCTGAAGTCGTGGCACGTCGCGGATCACGCCGTTGTGGGCGTGGAAGCGGCCGTCGACGAGGAACGGGTGGCAGTTGCGCACCCGGGGCTGACCGGTCGTGGCGAAGCGGACGTGGCTGAGGAAGGTCGTGGAGCGCCGGTCCATGGCCTCGCGGGCGAAGGCAGCGTCGTCGTGGGCGGCGATGGCCTGGCGCTCGAGGCGCGGCCGGCCCTGCTCGTCGTAGGTGCCGAGACCGGTTCCGTCGGGGTTGCGCTCTGACTGCACCGCGAGGCTGTCGGTGGCACCGACCAGCCAAAAGGTCGCTGACACCCGGGTGCGTCCGGCGGTGAGGCCGAAGAGTCGGCACATGCCCCCACCATAGGCACGCCGCCGGCTTTGGCATGCTGGGGTGATGAGCGACTTTCCCGACGTGCCCGTCACCGACCTCGCCGACGATGCGGTCGTGCTCGACATCCGTGAGCAGCAGGAGTGGGACCAGGGCCACGCGCCGGGCGCCATCCACATCCCGATGAGTCAGCTGCCCGAGCGGGTCGACGAGCTCGCCCCGTTCCTGGACTCCAAGGATCCGCTCGTCATCACGTGCCGGTCGGGCGGTCGCGTGCAGCGGGTCATGCCCTGGCTGGAGCAGCAGGGCTACGACGTCGCCAACCTGGCTGGCGGGATGCGGGCGTGGCACGCCCAGGGAAAGCCGATGGCTGCGGCGGAGGGCGTCGACCCGAGCATCACCTGAGCCGGCCCCGGCTCGGGTCCACGACGGGTGCCGGGTGGTGCAGGTCGAACGCAGGGCGCTCGGAGCGGATCCGCGGCAGGGAGTCGAAGTTGTGGCGCGGCGGGGGACAGGACGTCGCCCACTCCAGGGACCCACCCCATCCCCAGGGGTCGTCGCTGTGCACCAGCGGAGCGCTCCGCCAGGTGTGCCACACGTTGTAGGCGAAGGGCAGCATCGAGAGGCCGAGCAGGGCAGCTCCCGAGCTGGAGATGATGTTGCCCGTCTGGAAGCCGTCCTCGGGGAGGTAGTCGGCATAGCGACGCGGCATCCCCTGCATGCCCAGCAGGTGCTGTACCAGGAAGGTGAGCTGGAAGCCGAGGAACAGCATCCAGAAGTGCACCTTGCCCAAGCGCTCATCGAGCATCCGACCGGTCAGCTTGGGCCACCAGAAGTAGAAGCCGGCGAACATCGCGAAGACGACGGTGCCGAAGACGGTGTAGTGGAAGTGGGCCACGATGAAGTAGGTGTCGGTGACGTGGAAGTCCAGGGGCGGACTGGCGATGATGACTCCCGTCAGGCCACCGAACAGGAACGTCACGAGGAAGCCGATGGACCAGAGCATCGGTGTCGACAGGTCGATCTTGCCGCCCCACATGGTGCCGATCCAGTTGAAGAACTTGATGCCGGTGGGCACCGCGATGAGCATCGACATGATGGCGAAGAACGGCAGCAGCACCTGCCCGGTGCCGTACATGTGGTGGGCCCACACCGAGACGGACAGGGCGGCGATGGAGATGGTGGCGATGACCATCGTGGTGTAGCCGAAGACGGGTTTGCGCGAGAAGACCGGGATGATCTCGGTGATGATGCCGAAGAAGGGCAGCGCGATGATGTAGACCTCCGGGTGCCCGAAGAACCAGAAGATGTGCTGCCACAACATCGCGCCGCCGCTGCTGGAGTCGAAGATGTGGGCCCCGAGCCGCCGGTCTGCCCCGAGGCCGAGCAGGGCAGCCGCCAGGGGCGGGAACGCGATGAGCACCATGATCGAGGTGATCAGCACGTTCCAGGTGAAGATCGGCATCCGGAACATCGTCATGCCCGGCGCGCGCATGCACAGGATCGTCGTGATGAGGTTGA
>JBDSNZ010000073.1:0-3178 GCA_039915055.1 Ornithinibacter sp. | reverse complement strand
CACTGCCGCAGGGATGGGAGAACAACCGACTGGTGATCGCCCAGGACAGCGGGGCGCGCTATGTCTCGGTCAAGAGCGTGCTCCACCCGGTGGTCAACACGACGAGCGCCCGGCTCCTCATCCCCGCCGCGGACTTCAAGGTGCTCTCGGTGCCTGACTCCGAGCTGGAGTCGATCACGCGCGGGCCCACCCTCGGCATCCTCGGCGCCCCCGACTCGCTGACCCCGGCCGACCGGCTCGTCTCCACGGGCTGGGTCTCCTGCCTGGGCGCCGGCGAGCAGGTCTCCACCGCCATCGGCCCGGGCCGAGCAGCGACCCCGGTCGAGCGCGCCGCCGTGGTGGTGCGCAGCGCCGGCACGACCTTCGTCGTCGCGGACGGTCGGCGCCATCGCGTCGACGACAGGGACATCTCCGCGGTCACGATCGCGCTGCGGCTGGACGGACGTCCGGCGCTGGCTGCCCCTGCGGCATGGCTCAACCTCTTCCCCGAGGGCTCGGCCCTGGGACCGCTGTCCATCGACGACCTGGGCAGCGCGCTGCCCGGGTTGCCGGCAGGCGCCTCCGTCGGGTCGGTGCTGGCCCTGAAGGGTGACCAGGACGGCCGCCGCTATCTCGTCCTGCCCGACGGGACGCTGGAGTCGCTCAGCCCCGTGGCACTGGAGATGTACCGCCTGGGCTCCGGGTCCTCGGTGCGCGAGGTCCCGGTCCAGGCCGCCCAGATCCGGCAGCTGGAGGTCAGGCCACAGAGCTTCTCCCCCAAGGACTGGCCCCTCGACCTCCCCACCGCGGTCACGGGGTCGCCGTGCGCCACCCTGGTCGCCGCTCCGGGCGCCGCGCCCGCGGTCGTCCTCGGCGCGACTGCCGAGGAGCCCGCACCGACCGAGGCGGGGCGCACCGTCGTCGACACCGGTCGGGGGGCACTGGTGCGAGCGGTGTCCGGCCCGGTGCTCAGCAAGGGTCCGGTCCTGGCCGTCGACCAGACGGCGACCGCGTATGCCGTGGCCGACGCCGACACCGAGGTCCTCGCTCGCCTCGGCTACGCGAGCGATGACGTCACACCGGTCCCCCAGGCCTGGGCGTCCTTGTTCCGCGCCGGACCGGTCATCGGCATGGAGGCGGCGCAGACCGTCGTCTCCGGAGGGTCATGACCCGTCGGGGGGCTCGCGGCGCGAGGGCCCTGGCCGCGGTGTCGCTCACCGGCATCCTGCTCGGCGGCGCCGCCCCTGCCTCCGCGACGCAGACCGGAGCCCCTGCCGCGACGGCGGCCTGCGAGGAGGGGAAGACGCAGTACGTCACCGACACGCCCACGGCGTTGGTGCGTCTGGGCGCCCGGGAGGCCTGGACCATGGCCACCGGGGCGGGGGTCACCGTGGCCGTGGTCGACTCCGGGGTCGCCGACGCCAACGCACACTTCCCCGATGGCGTCGTGCTGCCAGGCACCTCCTTCGTCGGCGGTTCTGCCCGCCGCGACCCGCTCACCCACGGCACCGCCGTCGCCGGCACCATCGCCGCTCGCTCCATCGGGAGCCGCTCAGGCGTCGAGGGTCTCGCCCCCGGCTCCCGGATCCTGCCCGTGAAGGTCGTCCCCGAGGAGCAACGGGGAGACGGCGAGGAGATCTCCGTCGCCGACGTCGCGAACGGCATCCGGTATGCCGCCGACAACGGCGCCCAGGTCATCAACGTGTCCCTCAGCACGAGTCGCGACGACCCGCGCCTGAAGGCAGCCGTCGAGCACGCCAGCGCCAAGGGCTCCCTCGTCGTGGCCTCGGCAGGCCACCGCCGCACCGAGGAGGACCCGCGCACGGGTCGGCGATACCCGGCGGCCTACCCGCAGGTGCTCGCGGTCGCCGCCACCGACAACGACGACCGGGTCACCGATGACTCGCTCCACGGCCCCCACGTCGACATCGCGGCACCCGGCCGGGACGTCCTGACCACGTGGGGGGCCTGGGGCGACTGCTACCTCAGCCAGGACGGCGAGTCGACGAGCTATGCGGCCGGCTACGTCAGTGCCGCGGCGGCCCTGGTCGTGCAGCGCTTCCCCACCGACGGGCCCGCGCAGTGGAAGCACCGCCTGGAGGCGACCGCCTCGCGGGACCGCCGGGATGCCCGCGACGACGCGGCCGGATGGGGTCTGGTCCAGCCCGTCGAGGCGCTCACCGCAGTGCTCGACCAGAGCATCGCCGGCCCCCTCGCACCGGGGGCCACACCCGCCCCCAGCGCCACCGTGGAAGCCGCGAAGGTCGCCCTCGGCCCGATGCCGGACCCGGGCGAGCGGGACCGTCGTGAGGTGATCTGGGTCGTCGTGGCAGCAGGCACCGCCGTGCTGGCGCTCGCGCTGGCTCGGCTGGCACGTCGGCGGCCACGAGCCTGAACCCGGGTGAGCACAGCCCCTGCGGTCTGGGAGGATGTGCGGCATGACCGAGCACCCCTCCTCATCCTCCGCTGCCCCCATCCCGGACCGGCCCTCCCTCGAGGGCCTGGAGGACAAGTGGGCCGCGGTGTGGCAGGAGCAGGACACCTACGCCTTCGATCGCGAGGCGGCGCTGGCCGGCCCCCGCTCCCAGGTGTTCTCCATCGACACCCCACCCCCCACGGCCAGCGGCTCGCTGCACATGGGTCACGTCTTCAGCTACACCCACACCGACTGCATGGCCCGCTACAAGCGCATGCAGGGGTTCAACGTCTTCTACCCCATCGGCTGGGACGACAACGGGCTGCCCACCGAGAAGCGGGTCCAGAACTACTACGGCGTGCGCGGCGACGCCACCCTCCACCACGACCCCGACTTCGAGCCGCCCTTTCGTGGTGATGCCAAGAGCACCAAGGCCGCCGACGAGATGCCGATCAGCCGGCAGAACTTCATCGAGCTGTGCGACGAGCTGACCGTCAAGGACGAGGAGGCCTTCGAGTCCCTCTTCCGCCGGATCGGGCACAGCTACGACTGGTCGATCTCCTACCGCACCATCGATGACCACTCCCGCGCTACCGCCCAACAGGCCTTCCTGCGCAACCTCGCGCGCGGCGAGGCCTACCAGGCCGAAGCACCGGGGCTGTGGGACGTGACGTTCCAGACCGCAGTGGCCCAGGCCGAGCTCGAGGCGCGGGACTACCCCGGGCACTACCACCGGGTCGCCTTCCACGGCGCCGACGGCCCCGTGCACATCGAGACGACCCG
>JBDSNZ010000064.1:0-5016 GCA_039915055.1 Ornithinibacter sp. | reverse complement strand
GTGTCGCGCATCGTGCGGATCGCCTTGTCCAGCGACACCACCTGCTTCCCGTCGCCGCGCACCGCCATCCGAGCTGCGGTGATGGCCTTGACCGAGGCCACGGCGTTGCGCTCGATGCACGGGATCTGCACGAGCCCGCCGACTGGGTCGCAGGTGAGGCCGAGGTTGTGCTCGATGCCGATCTCGGCCGCGTTCTCGGCCTGGTCCGGTGTGCCGCCCATGACCTCGGCGAGGCCCCCGGCGGCCATCGAGCACGCGGAGCCGACCTCGCCCTGGCACCCCACCTCAGCCCCGGAGATCGAGGCGTTCTCCTTGTAGAGGCTGCCGATCGCAGCAGCAGTCAGCAGGAAGCGGACCACGCCGTCGTCGTTCGCACCGGGCACGAAGTGGGTGTAGAAGTGCAGCACCGCGGGGATGATGCCCGCCGCACCGTTGGTCGGAGCAGTGACGATGCGGCCGCCGCTGGCGTTCTCCTCGTTGACTGCCAGCGCCCACAGCGTGACCCAGTCCATGGCTCGCAGCGGGTCGTCGTCGGCTGCGCCGTCGAGCATCGCGAGGAGGTCGCTGGCGCGCCGGCGCACCTTCAGGCCGCCGGGCAGGACCCCGCCCGTGTGCGATCCGGCGACGACGCACTCCTGCATCACGCCCCACAGGTGGAGCAGCCCTGCCCGGACCTCGGCCTCGGTGCGCCACGCCATCTCGTTCGCCATCATGATGTCGCTGATCGACAGGCCCGTCTCGGCACACAGCTCGAGGAGCCGGTCACCGGTGGTGAACGGATAGCGCACCGGGGTGTGGTCCGGGACGATGACGTCCTCCCCGACCTCGTCCTGGTCGAGCACGAACCCACCCCCGACGGAGTAGTAGTCGCGCTCCACCAACGGGGTGTCGTCAGGACCTGGGTCGGGCGACGCGTATGCCGTGAAGCGCATCCCGTTGGAGTGGAACGGCAGCGTGGCGCGCCGGTGCAGGACGACGTCGTCGTCGACCACGCAGGTGATCTCGTGCGTTCCCGCGAGCCGCAGCCGCCCGGCCGCACGGATCGCCGCCACGCGGGGGTCTGCTCCTCGGGGGTCGGTCGACTCCGGGGCCTCGCCCTCCAGCCCGAGGAGGACCGCCTTGACCGAGCCGTGTCCGTGACCGGTCGCACCCAAGGAGCCGAACAGCTGGGCGCGGACCCGCCCCACGTGCTCCAGCACCCCGCTCTCGGCCAGGCCCGCCGCGAAGGTGTGCGCCGCCCGCATCGGACCGACGGTGTGGGAGCTGGAGGGGCCGATGCCCACGGAGAAGAGGTCGAACGCGCTGATGGCCATCCTCGTCAGTGTGTCAGGTCCGGGGGCACGGTGGCGACCTCTCGCCGGTCCTGTCCTCGCTCACCGATACCGTCGTGGCCGTGAGCAGCCAGCCGACCCAGGACTCGTTCCCCGGGATGCCCACGCCGCTGTATGCCGCGAGCCCGAGCAAGCTGCTCGCGTTCTTGGACTGCCCGCGTCGCTACCGCTTCCAGTACCTCGACCGGCCGTCCCCCGAGAAGCGCCGCCAGCGGGCCCACACGTCGATGGGCACCGCCGTGCACAACGCCTTGCGCGACTACTGGGACCTGCGGGAGCGCACCCCCTCCCTCGGCGCGAGCCTGGTCGACAGGGCGTGGATCGACGTCGGGTTTCGTGATGGTGAGCAGTCCCGTGACTGGCGGGACCGGATGCGTCGCGCGGTCACGGCATACCTCGAGGGCGTGGACGTCGACAGCCAGCCGGTGGGCATCGAGCGCACCGTCTCCTTCGTCAGTGGGGACCTGCGGCTCACCGGGCGCATCGACCGCCTCGACGACCGCGGTGGCGAGCTCGTCGTCGTCGACTACAAGACCTCGCGGGTGCCCTCGAGCGACGACGACGCCCGCACCTCGCTGCCGATGGCTCTGTATGCCGCGGCGGTGTGGAAGATGTTCCGTCGCCGCACGGTGCGGGTCGAGCTGCACCACGTGCCCACTGGGCAGGTCGGAGCGCACGAGCACACCCCGGAGTCGCTCTCGCGCAAGGTCGAGCAGGCCCGCTCCATCGCGCGTGATGCGCAGCGGGCGGGTGTCGACTTCGCCGAGCACGGCAGCGAGTCGGCGATGTTCCCGCCGGTCACCGGGCCGTTGTGCTCCTGGTGCGACTTCAGGGCCCACTGCCCGGAAGGTCAACGAGCCGGCCCGGAAAAGTCGGACTGGGCGGCCCTCGAGGGGGAGTCCGCGACACCGGGTGCGACCTCGCTCGGGCATGGAGGGATTCGCTGATGGATCAGCGCGTCTCCTTCGTCACTCTTGCCGTGCGAGACCTCGACCGCTCGAGGGTGTTCTACGTGGACGGTCTCGGGTGGGCCCCAGAGCTCGACGTGCCGGGTGAGGTGGTGATGTTCACCGCAGGAGACCGGCTCGTGCTCGCGCTGTGGGACCGCGGGGCCTTCGAGGCGGAGGTCGGCGCGCCGGCGCTGAGCGGTGAGGGCGTCCCGCCCATGACGCTCTCGCACAACGTGCCGCACCCCCGCGACGTCGACGCGGTGATCGAGCTCGCGCGGGAAGCAGGAGCAGAGGTGGGCGAGGCGAGGGCTCGCGACTGGGGTGGTTACACCGCCTACTTCGCTGATCCCGACGGGTTCAGGTGGGAGGTCGCCTGGAACCCGGGCCCGATCGGGCTCCGGGTCCTCCCGGGCACCGACGTCGACCCGACCCCGTGACCGGGCCGCCGGATCTCCTCACCGCGAGGCTCCGACTGCGCCAGTGGGAGGAGTCGGACCGTGAGCCGTTCGCCGCACTGAACGCGGACCCCGAGGTGATGCGCCATTTCCCGACGCCCCTGACCCGGGCCCAGTCCGAGGACCTGGTCGACCGGCTGGCGGAGGGAATCACCGAGCGCGGTTGGGGCCTGTGGTGCGTGGTGCGGCTGGACACGGCGGAACCCATCGGCTTCACCGGCCTGTCGGTGCCTCGGTTCGAGGGGGGCTTCACCCCGTGCGTCGAAGTGGGATGGCGACTCGCACGCAGCTCATGGGGACAGGGGTTCGCCACGGAGGCGGCCAGGGTCGCCCTCGACGTGGCTTTCGGTGACATCGGCCTCGAGGAGGTCGTGTCCTTCACGACCGAGGGCAACCATCGGTCCAGAGCCGTCATGGCTCGCCTGGGGATGGTGCACGACGCGTCGGACGACTTCGACCACCCCTCGATCGCCGCCGGTGACCCGCTGAGGCGGCACGTCCTCTACCGGCTGGCCCGGCCATCGGGCGGCGCCTGAAGGAGCGCGAGGCGGAGCTGCGTCGCTCAGCCGACGCGGCGGGGGCGGTAGGACGCGAGGTTGTCCATCAGGATGTCGCGCACCTGGGCGGCCTCGCGGGACTCGTCGTCACCGACCGCGGCGAGCAGGTCGTCGATGTCGCGGGGGGTGCGGTAGTGCGAGAGGTCGGCCTCGAGCTGGCGGGTGGCGGCGCGCGCCTCGCGGCGCTCGCGGAGCTCGTCCTTGACGGTGGACCACAGGTGAGAAGTGCTCATGACTCCATGCTCGCTCGTCCAAACCGTTGCGTCTAATGCAATCCGCGCAACTGTCAATTGCGGTACGATCATGGTTATGGACACCGATGCGCTGCGCTGGTTCCAGCTCGTCGCCGACGGCTACACGGTCACCGAGGTCAGCGACGTGTTCGGGGTCAGCCAGTCGGGAGTCTCCCGGGCCCTGGCCCGACTGGAGGGCGACGTCGGTACGCCCCTGCTCCGGCGTTCCGGGCGCGTGCTGAGGATGACGCTGGCGGGTGTCGCGTTCAAGCGCCACGTGGACGACGTGGTGAACCACCTCGACGACGGGCTCGCAGCCGTCACCGAGCTGGTCGATCCCGAGAGTGGCACCATCAGCCTCGCGTTCCCGCTGAGTCTCGGGTCATGGCTGGTGCCCCGGCTGGTCCAGGGGTTCGCGCGAGAGCACCCCCGGGCCCGAGTCGTCCTGGCCAGGACCTCCGTGGGTGAGGGAGGCCAGATCTCCCAGCAGCTGGCCAGTCGTCGCGCCGACCTCGAGCTCACGGCTCACCGGGTGCTGAGCCCGGGTTATGCCTGGCAGAAGGTGCTTCTCGAGCCGCTCGTACTCGCCGTTCCGCCCCACCACCACCTCGCGTCACGCCCCGACATCTCCCTCGCGGAGGTGTCGGGTGAGCCGTTCATCCTCAGGCGGGCACCATCGACGATGCGCGGTCAGAGCATCGACCTCTGTGCGGCCGCGGGGTTCGAGCCCGAGATCGCCTTCGAGGCCGACGACCTCCCGACGGTGCGGGGTCTGGTCGCCGCCGGCCTGGGCGTGGCAGTGGTCCCCGCCCAGGGACTGCCGCTTCCCACGACGTTCGCGCGCACCCGCCTCCTGCCGCTCACCGACGCCGGAGCCCACCGCGAGGTGGGGCTGGCCTGGGCATCGGAGCGTCCCCTGCTGCCGTCCGCCGTCGAGTTCCGCCGGTTCGTGCTGGCCGGCGGTTCCCACCTGCTGGATGGGTGAGAGAATCGGGCGCCCGACCCGAGCACCCTCTGAAAGGCACTCCCTCGATGGCGCCCAAGCGCAAGGCCACGATCATCGCCCTCGCGAACCAGAAGGGCGGGGTCGCCAAGACGACGTCGGTCGCCTCACTGGGTGCTGCGTTCGCGGAGCACGGGCGACGCGTCCTGCTCGTCGACCTGGACCCGCAGGCGTGCCTGACGTTCAGCCTGGGAGTCGACCCGGATCTCGTCGAGGCATCGATCCACGACGTCCTGACCGGGTCGACGACGGTGCGCGAGGTGATCACCCCGTGCGAGGACGGCGTCGACCTGGTGCCGAGCTCGATCGACCTCGCCGGGGCGGAGGCGTTTTTGCTGTCCCGGCCCGCCCGCGAGTACGTCCTGAAGGGTGAGCTGGACACCGTCCGCAAGGACTACGACGTCATCCTGCTCGACTGCTCGCCGAGCCTGGGCGTGCTCACCCTCAACGCGCTGACCGCCGCGAACGGACTCATCATCCCGATGCC
>JBDSNZ010000131.1:0-9178 GCA_039915055.1 Ornithinibacter sp. | reverse complement strand
GCGCCGCCGTCCTGGAACTCGACCATGGCCTGCACCTGCCGCGCCATCGACTCACGAGCCCGGTCGGTGAACTCCTCCGGCTTCTTCGCGGCATACTCCTGCCACTCCTCGAGACCGATGCCCTCGGGCAGGTAGGAGAGCGGGTCGTGCGCCGAGGTCTGGTCGGTGACGATGTCGATGGGCACCCCACGGCGCAGCAGCTCGGGGAAGACCTCCGCGGCGTTCCCCGCGACACCGACGGACCAGGCGCGGCGCTCCGCCTTGGCCCGGAGCGCGATCTCGACGGCCTGGTCGAGGGAGTCGGCCACCTCGTCGAGGTAGCGGTGCTCCACCCGGCGGTGGAGGCGGGCCGGGTCGACGTCGACGATGAGGCAGACGCCGTCGTTCATCGTCACCGCGAGTGGCTGGGCCCCACCCATGCCGCCACAGCCGCCGGTGAGGGTGAGCGTGCCGGCGAGGGTGCCCTTGAACCGCTTCTCCGCCACCGCGGCAAACGTCTCGTAGGTGCCCTGCACGATGCCCTGGGTGCCGATGTAGATCCACGACCCCGCGGTCATCTGCCCGTACATCGTCAGCCCGAGCTGCTCCAGGCGCCGGAACTCCGGCCAGGTGGCCCAGTCACCGACGAGGTTGGAGTTGGCAATGAGCACGCGCGGCGCCCACTCGTGGGTCTGCATCACCCCGACGGGCCGCCCCGACTGCACGAGCATCGTCTCGTCGGCCTTGAGGTTGGTCAGGGTGCGCACCATGGCGTCGAAGGACTTCCAGTCGCGCGCCGCCCGACCGGTTCCGCCATAGACCACGAGGTCGTCGGGGCGCTCCGCGACCTCCGGGTCGAGGTTGTTCATCAGCATCCGCAGCGGGGCCTCGGTGGACCACTGGCGAGCGGTGAGGGTCGTGCCGCGGGGGCTGCGGACTGGACGGGCGCCATCCATGTGGGTCTCCTTCGTGTCGTCGTCCTCACCACTGTCTCGCTGCAGCTGGGTCGAGAGAAGGGTCGGGCGACCGGAGGCGTCTGGGATCCGAGACCCGCGCAGAGCTCAGACGGGCTCCGGGGCGTCCGTCGGTGCATCGTCGGCACCGCGTGCCCGCAGCGGTTCGAGGACCTCGACCGCGAGAATCGTGGGCAGGTGTCTGGCGATCTCCACCCACCTCTCACCCTCGTCCCGGCTGGCGAACACCGATCCGGTGTTCGTGCCGAAGTACACCCCCACCGGGTCCCGTCGGTCGCCGCTCATGCCCTGCCGGAGCACCGTGAAGAAGCACGACTCCTGCGGCAGCCCTGCCCGTTGCGCCTCCCACGACTCCCCGCCATCCTGCGAGCGCCAGACGGCAGCGGCGGCATCCGGGGGGTAGCGGCCCTCCATGTCGCCGTTGAGCGGAAGGGTCCAGATCGTCCGGCCGTCCCGGGGGTGCGCCCACAGGGGGAAACCGAAGGTGGACGGCAGGCCGGCGGTTATGTCGTGCCACGAGCGACCACCGTCGCGCGAGCGCCAGACCCCGTGGTGGTTCTGCTGGTACAGCGGGTCACCGGTGCCGGCAGCACGTTCGATGTGGTGCACGCAGAACCCGGTGTGCCCGTCGGAGGCTGCCGCGGGATGGGCGTGCCCCTCACCGTCAGCGGGGTCCGCGAGATCGTTGCGCCGCTCCCACGTCGTACCGCCGTCCTCGGTGGCGAAGACTCCGGCCGCCGAGATCCCGATCCAGATCTTCTCGGGGTCCTCGGGGTCGGCGAGGATCGTGTGGAGCACCAACCCCGCGGCCCCCGGGCCCCACTCGGACGCGGACGGGTGGTCCGTCAGCCCCTTGACGGTGTCCCAGGTCGCGCCCTCGTCCTCGCTGACCAGAAGGACCGCCGGTTTCGTTCCTGCATAGAGCTTTTCACCGGCGCGCCCGAGCGACCACACCTGGGAGAAGTCGTCACCGAACGGAGGTGGCGCCTCACTCCAGCCGATCGACTCTGCGAAGCCGGGGTCACCAGCAGCCCACTTGTCCATCTGGCCCGACGTCAGCCTTGCCAGCTCCCAGGTCGAGCCGGAGTCGAGCGAGCGCCAGACCCCGGCACCGAACCAGTCGCCACCGCCACCGGCCCACATGACCCCCGTGGCGCGGTCCCCGATGACGTGGTTGATCGGCCATCCGTCGCAGTAGGGTCCGCGGACCGCCCATCGGCAGCGATCCTCGTCCCCGTCGATGACGAAGGCGCCCTTGGTCGTTCCCACCAGCAGGTGGATCGATGGTGCGTTCACGGGTTGTCCCCTCCGCCGAGACTCCGCCATCCGTCGTGATCGGCGGAGGAATGCGTTCCAGTGTCACGGCACACGCAGGCGCTGGCAAGGCCACCTGTCCCACACGCCGGACGATGACCACGCGCTGTGCCTCACCACGGCATCCGGGCCGGCACGGGACGCGACGTGGGTGGGGTCAGGTCGTCTGGTAGAGGACCCGGAAGCGTTCGAGGACGACCGGCATGTCGGACTGGAAGCCACCGTCGGCGTGCTCGACGAAGAAGCGCTCGTGCACTGAGCGCCAGTTCTCGAGGCTGCCGTCGCCCTCCCCCTCGTGGCGGGCATGGTCGGCGTCCACCTCGTCGAAGGGGACGACCCGTGTCTCGGTCGTCGCCACGAGGGCCCGCGGGTGACCTGCCCCGTCGAGGACGATGCCGAGCATCCCGGTCACGGGAAGGTCCTCGCCCTCCTTGACGTAGTCGGCCTGCGAGCTCGCGGTCGCCGTCTTCGTCCCGTCCAGGACGAGCCGGAGCAGCTCATCGGCCTGCTCGGGCGTCGCGCCGAACGCCCATGCGGGAGGCCGCAGCGTCCTCACCGGGTTCTCGCCGGTGTAGACGGGCACCCCGGCAAGACCCGCGTGCTCCCGTGCGATGTCCCAGAACGCGTCGAGCTCGTCGTCGTCAACGGTGACCATGCCTCACCCTCCCATGCTGCGGGCACGTCGTCGACGAGCGTCTGCTCCTCCGGCTAGGTGAGGGGGCCGATCGCGGACTCTGCGACCCTGCGGACCGTGCCGTCGGTGACGAGACGGTGGGCCGTGTCGATCTCCGGCGCGAGCCAGCGGTCGGTGCCGGGGGCGCTCGCACCGGCTGCGACCAGAGCGGCGACGACCGCACCGGTCGCGGGGGCCGGCTCCAGCGGCGCCCGCAGCTGGATGCCGCGGGACGCGGTGAGCACCTCGACCGCCAGCACGCGGGAGAGGCCGTCGACCGAGCGCCGCAGCTTTCGCGCCGCGGACCACCCCATCGACACGTGGTCCTCCTGCATCGCCGAGCTCGGGATCGAGTCGACGGATGCCGGGGCCGCGAGCCGCTTCATCTCCGAGACGATCGCGGCAGAGGTGTACTGCGCGATCATGTGGCCGCTGTCGACGCCGGGGTCCTCGGCCAGGAACGGTGGCAACCCGTGGCTGCGGGAGGCATCGAGGAAGCGGTCCGTGCGACGCTCTGCGATCGAGGCGAGATCGGCCGCGACGATGGCCAGGAAGTCCAGCACGTACGCGACGGGCGCCCCGTGGAAGTTGCCGTTGGACTCCACCCGGCCGTCGAGCGTGACGACGGGGTTGTCGACCGCCGACGCGAGCTCCCAGCCGGCGACCCGGGCCGCGTGATCAACCGTGTCGCGCACTCCGCCCGCGACCTGGGGTGAACACCGGAGCGAGTAGGCGTCCTGCACCCTGGTGCACGCGGCGGTGCGGTGCGACTCGCGGATCGGGCTGTCTGCCATGATCTTTCGGATGTTTTTGGCCGAGATTGACTGACCCGGCTGCGGCCTCAGGGCGTGCAGGTCGGCCGCGAAGACGTCGTCGGTGCCGAGCAGCCCCTCGACCGACATGGCCGCCGAGATGTCGGCGACGACGAGCAGCTCTCGCAGGTCGTGGATCGCGAGGCAGAGCATGCCGAGCATTCCATCGGTGCCGTTGATCAGCGCGAGGCCCTCCTTCTCCTCGAGCTCCACCGGCTCGAGCCCGGCTGCCGTCATGGCCAGGGCAGCCGGCATCCGCACGCCGTCGGCATCTCGCACGTCCCCCTCGCCCATCAGCGCCAGCGCGCAGTGCGAGAGCGGCGCGAGGTCGCCGGAGCAGCCGAGCGAGCCGTATTCGTGCACCACCGGGGCCACGCCGGAGTTGAGGAGGGCGACGTATGCCGCGAGCGTCTCCTCCCGGATGCCGGTTCGCCCCGTCGCAAGGGTCGAGATGCGCAACAGCATGAGCGCGCGCACGACCTCTCGCTCCACCTCGGGGCCGGAACCGGCCGCGTGCGAGCGCACCAGGGAACGCTGCAGCTGGTGGCGCATCACCGTGGGGATGTGCCGCGTGGCGAGGGCACCGAAGCCCGTCGACACCCCGTAGTGCGGTTCGACGTCGTCGGCCAGGCCTCGCACGATGGCTTGCGAACGCCGCACCCCGGCGAGGGCCTCGTCCGCCAGGACGACCCGAGCCCCCTGCCGCGCGACCTGCACGACCTCGTCGATGGTCAGGGCCCCCACCCCCACGGTGACGTGCGCCGGGATCGAGGCTGCGGGGCTGGGGTCGTGGCTGCTCATGTGTCCATGGAAGCGCCACCGATTGACCGGGGTGAGCATCAGCACCGGCATATCGTCTCGGGTGCGAGACGGCGGTCCGCGACCGGAGCGCCGCAGCCAACGGGACTCGGTCAGGGAGTGGGCACGGAAGCGGGCTGAGTGGCGGCCACGAGCACATACCGATGACGATCGGCCCCCTCGTCGCCTTCGCCACCCTGCAGGCGGGCACGAGAGAAGGATCATGAGTTTGCCTCACAATGAGCCAAGCGCATCACTACGCGCTAGCGTTCACACCATGGCGAAGGTCCCTCCCGGGCAGGGCACGCACCGAGGCGGCGGGGGGCCCGACCCGGCCGCTCCCTCTGACACCGACCTCGGCGACCTCGGCGACCTCGGCGACCTCGTGATGCGCGTGGCCCGCACCATCCGCCGTCGGGGCGCGGAGGCGATGGCGCCCTGGCGGTTGCCCCCTCACCACGCCCGGGCGCTGCGTGTCGTGGGGCGTCACCAACCGATCCGGCCGGGCGAGCTGGCGGGCCACTTGAGGATTGCCCCTCGCTCGGTCACCGATGTCGTCGACGTCCTGGAGGAGCGCAGGCTGCTCGAACGCCACGCCGACCCGGACGACCGGCGGGCCACGGTGCTCGGCCTCACGGCATCCGGCCGCCGGCTGCTCGACGAGATCGGAGCGGTCCGTCGGGCCGACTCCGACGCCTACTTCGCCCGACTCTCCGAACGCGACAGGGCCGCCCTCGGGCGGCTTCTCGGTCGGCTCGACGAGGAGGGCTGATGGCCAACGCTCCTGCCGCAGGCCACGCCCTCGACGTGCTCGACCACCTCGCCCGGCGCGGTGAGCCGGTGGCTGCCGCGGCGCTCGCCCGAGATCTGGGCCTGCCCCGGTCAAGCGTCTACCACCTGCTCGGTGTGCTGGTCGATCGGGGATACGTGCGGCACCTGCCTGAGGAGCGGCGGTACGGCTTGGGGGTCGCCGCCTACGAGCTTGGCTCGGCCTACCAGCGACAGGCCCCGCTGCAGCGGATGGCGCGCGGGGTCATGGACCGTCTCGTCGACCGCACGGGGCACAACGCCCACCTCGCGGTGCTGCACGGCCGCGACGTCCTCTACGTCATCGAGCAGCGCGCGCCCGGTCGGCCACTGCTCGTCACCGACGTCGGCGTCCGGCTCCCCGCAGCCCTCACGGCATCCGGCCTGGCGATGCTCGCCCAGCTGCCCGCCGCGCAGATCCGCGCTCTCTTCCCCGATCGCAGCAGCCTCGTGCAACGGGATGGCCGCGGCCCGGCCTCCACGACCCAGCTGCGCTCCCAGCTCCAGGCCGTGCGACAGCGGGGCCATGCGTTCGAGGACGGGCTCGTCACCGCCGGAATAGGATCCGTCGCCGTCGCAGTCCTCGACCACAACGACTACCCCGTCGCAGGGATCGCGGTGACCTATCCGCTCGTCGCTGTCGACGAGGAGGTGACAGCCCGCCTGGTGCACGAGGTGCGCCAGGCGTCAGCCGTCCTCAGCACCCGCCTCGGGCGCACCCACCACTGAGCAGGCACACGCACACGTGCGGGCGGCACCCGCGCGAGCCGACGAGGTTCACCCTGACGTCAGAGCACGCCGTGCGTCGCCGACATCTGGTCGGGCCCCTGGTGCCGCCTCGTCCTCGCCCGGTGGGACAGCGCGCGACGCGGGGGAGGACCGTCCGCGAGAGGATCAGGGCCTTGGTTCATCGCACAACCGCCTCGAGACGGGCATCGCCACTCATTGTGGATTCGGTGACTGCATGGGGCGCCCCCGCAGGAGCACAGTGTCTGGGAGTTCATCTGTGGCCGCCGCACCGAGCGGTCCCAGCACCGTAGGAAGTGTCGGCGCAGGCCACACCGAGACCGTGAGGTACACATGTCCGAGCCCAAAGTGGTCCAGAAGAAGGTGCATCCCGTCGATGAGGTCCTTCCCCTCCCCCAACTTGCCGTCTACGGCTTCCAGCACGTGCTTGCCTTCTATGCCGGGGCGGTGCTGGTCCCCATCCTGGTCGCTCGTGCCCTCGGGCTGAACGACCAGCAGCTCATCCACCTGATCAACGCCGACCTCTTCACCTGCGGTATTGCATCGATCATCCAAGCAGCCGGGTTCTGGAAGATCGGCGTCAAGCTGCCGCTGCTCCAGGGTGTGACGTTCACTGCGGTCAGCCCGATGATCGCGATCGGCCTGGCGGCCGGAGGCGGCACCGACGGCCTCCTGTCGATCTACGGATCGGTCATCGTTGCGGGCCTCTTCACCTTCTTCATGGCGCCCTACTTCTCCAGGTTGCTCCGCTTCTTCCCCTCGGTCGTCACCGGCACCGTGATCCTCATCATCGGCATCGCGCTGCTCCCGGTCGCAGCCGCCGACGTCGTGCAGAGCCTCGGCCCGCAGGACATGGGCGGTGAGCCGGCCTACCGGCTGGTCGAGGGGAGCTATGTCCTCAAGGATGCCGTCCAGCTCAAGGACATCGCCTACGCCCTCGGCACGTTGGCGCTGATCGTGGCGATCCAGAGGTTCTTCAAGGGCTTCCTGCAGACCATCGCCGTCCTGGTCGGCCTGGTCGTCGGGACCTTGGTGGCATGGGCGATGGGCGACGCGCACTTCGACGCCGTGGGCGCGGCCGACGTGGTCGGCGTGACTACACCCTTCTACTTCGGGATCCCGACGTTCAGCATCACGGCGATCCTGTCGATGGTCATCGTCATGATCATCACGGCGGTCGAGACGACGGGTGACGTGTTCGCCACGGCTGAGATCGTCAACAAACGGGTCGGCAAGAAGGACATCGCCGCAGCCCTTCGCGCGGACGGGCTCGCCACGACACTCGGGGGGTTCTTCAACTCATTCCCCTACACCTGCTTCGCCGAGAACGTCGGGCTGGTCCGGTTGACCCAGGTGAAGAGCCGTTGGGTGGTCGTGTCTGCCGGCGCGATCATGATCGTTCTCGGCTCGCTGCCCAAGGCGGCAGCCATCGTCGCCGGCATCCCTCACCCCGTTCTCGGGGGCGCTGCACTGGCCATGTTCGCCACGGTGGCGGTGGTCGGCATCCAGACGCTCTCCAAGGTTGACTTCAACGACTACCGAAACGTCGTGATCGTGGCCACCAGCCTGGGCCTGGCCATGCTGGTCACCGCACAGCCCTACGTCTCCGCCGCGTTCATCCCCGAGGTGCAGATCATCTTCGGCTCCGGTATCACCCTGGGCGCCTTGACGGCCATCATCCTCAATGTGCTCTTCTTCCACGTCGGCCCCGATCTGGGGCCGGCCGTCGCCGGGACACCTGGCGACTCGATCAGCCTGAACCAGGTCAACGCGATGACCGAGGACGAGTTCGTCAAGACCTTCCAAGGGCTGTTCCAGGGGCCGACGTGGCCCGTGCGCAAGGCCTATGGCCAGCGCCCCTTCTCCGACACCCCCGACCTGCGGGCCGCCTTCCAGGAGGCCCTGCTGGGTGGGACCGCCGAAGAGCAGCGCGAGCTCATGGGTGCCTATCCGAACCTGGGTGTCGACCAGGAGCTGGGAGCGGAGTCCTCCGTGGACCAGGCCTGGGTCGGGTTGGACTACCTCAGCGAGGAGGAGGAAGAGGAGTTCCAGGAACTGAGCGCGGCATACCGGGACAAGTTCGGCGTGCCCTTCATCGTCTGCCTGCGCGACCTCGAGAAGCGCGATCAGGTGTTGCGTCTGGGCTGGCGGCGGATGGAGAACTCCGCCAGCCAGGAGCACGTGACCGCCCTCAACGAGGTGTCGAGCATCGCAAGCTACCGTTTCGAGGACCTTGTCGCGGATGCCAACCCGATCTCATCGGCGAGGACGCAGCGCTTCGAGCGGCTGCACTGATCTGTGCCGCTCACCCCGGACAGCACCATCCACAACCCAACCAACCCTGCGGGTCACGCCACCGGACACACCCAACGCTAGGAGTTCGAATGTCACCCTCAACAAGCCGCTCACGGCACGCGCCGGGCTTGAGCCGATGAGCGCCGGGCTCGAAGCCTCGGACGTCGATCTGGCCTTCCTGCAAGAAGCCGTGGAGATCGCCCGAACCAACGTCCTCGAGGGTGGGGGCCCCTTCGGCGCGATCATCGTCGCGGACGGCGCGGTCGTGGCACGAGCGGGAAACCGGGTGACCCGGGACAACGACCCCACCGCCCACGCCGAAGTACTGGCCATCCGCGAGGCCTGCCGCCAACGAGGCGACTTCCAACTACGAGGACTGACCCTGTACTCCTCGTGCGAACCCTGCCCGATGTGCATGGCGACCGCCCTGTGGGCCAGGCTCGAGCGGGTCTTCTTCGCCGGGGACCGGCACGACGCTGCGCGAGGGGGTTTCGACGACCTGGCGTTCTACGAGCTCTTCGCCACCCCACGAAAGCACTGGAAGACAGCCGTTCTGGGCGCACCTACCGGCGACCAGACGGCGCCATTCGACGAATGGCTCAGGAGCAGCACCCGCACCAGCTACTGACTGCAGCTCCCATCCCCCCGAGGGTGCAGCCGCCAACTCGACACAGACCACCCACTGCGGCTGGCTCCGCACGGCGCGGCCCCGAGCACCACCAAGGCGGCGTGCCTCGCGTTGCTTCTTGGTGCGTGGGGAGTGCCGTGTCGGCGGTGTG
>JBDSNZ010000005.1:0-7079 GCA_039915055.1 Ornithinibacter sp. | reverse complement strand
ACCAGGCCGAGCTCGTCGTGGTTGCCCTCGGCGACGCACGCGACGGCCCGGGACACCCCCACCCCGTAGGAGCCCATCGTCACGGTGCGGAGCTTGCCGTTCTCGTCGAGCACCTTCAGGTCCAGCGCCTCCGCATACTTCGTGCCGAGCTGGAAGATGTGCCCCATCTCGATGCCGCGCGCCGTCTCCAGCACCTGCCCGCACGTAGGACACTCGTCACCGGTGCGCACCTCGGCGGCCTCGATGGTGCCGTCGGCGGTGAAGTCCCGGCCGGCAACGAGGTCGATGACGTGGCGCCCCGACGCATCCGCGCCGGTGACCCACGCCGTGCCCTCGCTCACCCGGGGGTCGAGCAGGTACCGGATGCCGGACGCCTTCTCCGCGCCCAGCACGCCAGGCCCGATGTAGCCCTTGGCCAGGGACGGATGGGTCGCGAAGTCCTTCTCCTCGAAGGCCTGCACGGCAGCAGGCTCGACCTGGGCACCGAGCCGCTTCTCGTCGACCGCGCGGTCACCGGGCAGGCCGATCGCCAGGGGCTCGCGGGTGCCGTCGGGGTGGACGAGCATGACGATGACGTTCTTCAGGGTGTCCGCGGCCCCCCACGAGCGGCCGTCGACACGCGGGAACGCGTCCTCGAGGTGCGCGACGAGGGTGTCGATCGTGGGGGTGTCGGGGGTGTCCTCGACGTGCGCTGCGGGCACGCCCGACGCGTCCACGGCATCCGGCACCGGCACCCGCACGGCCTCGACGTTCGCGGCATACCCACAGCTGGAGCAGTGCACGTAGGTGTCCTCGCCGTTGTCGGCGGTCGCCAGGAACTCCTCGCTCTTGGAGCCACCCATCGCCCCCGCCATCGCCTGGACGATGACGTAGTGGAAGCCGAGCCGGTCGAAGATCCGGACGTAGGCCTCGCGGTGCAGCCCGTAGCTCTTGTCGAGCCCGGCGCTGTCGATGTCGAAGGAGTAGCTGTCCTTCATGACGAACTCACGACCGCGCAGCAGACCCGCCCGGGGCCGCGCCTCGTCGCGGTACTTGATCTGGATCTGGTAGATCGACAGCGGCAGGTCCTTGTAGGAGCTGTAGAGGTCCTTGACCGTGAGGGTGAACATCTCCTCGTGGGTCGGCCCCAGCAGGTAGTCGGCGCCCTTGCGGTCCTGCAGCCTGAAGACGTTGTCGCCGTATTCGGTCCACCGCCCGCTCGCCTCGTAGGGCTCCCGCGGAAGCAGCGCGGGGAAGAGCAGCTCCTGGGCACCGATGGCGTCCATCTCCTCGCGCACGATGGTCTCCACCCGCCGGAGCACCTTCAGGCCGAGCGGCAGCCAGGTGTAGATGCCGGGGCTGACCCGACGGATGTAGCCCGCCCGCACGAGGAGCTGGTGGCTCGGGACCTCGGCGTCCGCCGGGTTCTCACGAAGGGTTCGCAGGAACAGGGACGACATGCGCATGGCCACGGGTGGTCTCCTCGGGGTGGGGCGAGCAACCCGCCAAGGATAACGAGGCGCGCCCGCCCCTCGGACCGCTCAACCCGCGAGCGCGCTCTGCCCCAGGACGAGAGCCCCCATCGCCAGGACGAACCAGCCGAATGCCGTGCGCAGCTTCGCCTGCGGGACCCGCCCCGCGCACAGCCCGCCCGCAACGGCCCCGACCACCGCGAGGGCCGTGACGGAGAGGGCGAAGGGCCAGTCCAGGGCGGTCGACGCCAGGTGGCCCGCGAGCCCGGCGGCGCTGTTCATCGTGATGACGAGGAGTGAGGTGGCCACCGCGGCGGTCATCGACAGGCCACCCATCAGCACGAGTGCCGGCACCACGAGGAAGCCTCCCCCGGCGCCCACCGTGCCCGTCACGAGACCAACCACGACCCCCTGCAGGACAGAGCGCCCTGTCGTACGGACAGCGGAGCGCGCCGGCACGGGAACGGCTGACGGGCCGTCCGGCTGCTCGCCCCCTCCACGCCTCCCCGCGATCATGGCGATCGCCGTCGCAAGCATGAGCAGGGCGAACCCTGCGAGCAGCACACGAGCCGGGATGAACGCCGCGAGGCGGCCACCGGCATACGCCCCGACCATCGTGGCCAGCCCGAAGGTCACGCCGGTGCGCCAGCTGACCCTTCCGGCTCGCGCGTGCGGCACCAGAGCCGCGAGCGAGGTCACGCCAACCACGAGGAGTGAGGTCGCGATCGCTTCCTTGGGCGCCAGGCCCGCCACCAGGGTCAAGAGCGGCACCATGAGGATCGAACCGCCCCCACCCAGCAGCCCGAGCACCACTCCCACGAGGGCCGCGAGCGCGAGGATGAGCACGCCGCAAGAATACCCCAAGGGGTATCAGGTGGATCAGTGCAGGGTCGCCTCGTAGCGCGCTCGCAGCCCGTCGTCGACGAACCCGAGCCGCAGGTAGAGGTCGTGCGCCGGGTTGTCGACGTTCACCGCGAGCCAGGCCTGCTCGCACCCCCGCCTGGCCAGCGCGCTGAGCGACCGCGCGACGAGGTGGGCGCCGAGGCGTCGCCCACGCCAGTCCGGCACGACCCCGACCTGGTCGATCCAGCACTCGGAGAGGGTGACGAAGGCCACCGGCTCCCCCGACTGGTCGAGCACGACCCGCGAGTCCTCGCCCAGGAACTCCTCGTCCTCGACGAGGAAGCCGAGCCACTCCTCCTGCGGGGTCCCGGGGAAGCCCGGCCGATCGGCGAAGGACCGCGAGTATGCCGTGTGGAACAGGCCCGCGCTCTCCACCGCGTAGGGCAGCCGGGTCACGCCCACGGGGGGGCGGACGATCGGGATGCCGATCAGGTCGTGACGCATCACGTGCTCCGCAAAGGTCCTGCGCAGACCGATCTCGGCGGCCAGCGCCTCGGAGTCCGCCGACGTGGTCTCGGCCACGACCCGAAGCAGGGACCCCCCGCTGTGCTCACGACACCAGGCGACGAGCTCGTGGCTGTGGCCCTGGTTGCGCGAGGAGGGGTGCACCATCCCGGTGGCGGTGCGCCGACCCGTGCCGTCGAGGAACACCCCGGCGACGGCCACGAGGTCCCCGGTCTCGTCACGGCCCCCGATGCCGGCGTCGCTGAGGAAGAAGCGACGCAGCATCGGCTCGTCGCCGAGGGTGGGGAGCCCGCCGTCGGTGGCCAGGCACGCGCGGGCCAGGCTCGCCAGGGCCGGGAGGTCACCCTCGGTCAGGGGTGACCAGGCCAGCGTCGACACCGTTCAGCGCTCCGCACCGGCTGCGGGGTTCACGGCCGCCCCGCCGCGCGGAGGGCGGTGCGGATGAGGGGGAGCTGGAGGGGCAGGCGGGCCAGGGTCGCCGCGAAGCCCACTTTCGAGGCAGTGTCGCCGCGACGTGAGGCGCGGCGAGCGTGGGTCACGCTCATCTGCACGTTGGCCGGCCAGACGGCCACCAGGAGCGCAGCACTGCACCAGCCCGCTGCCCTCCGCGTGCTCGGTGCCACCAGGCCGGCGGCGCAGAGCAGTTCCACCACACCCGACGCGTAGACGAGCTCGCGCGTCGCGGGCAGGGCGCGCGGCACCATTCCCTCGAAGGCCTCGGGCCGCACCAGGTGCGTCATACCGGACGTCGCGAGGACGGCGGCCAGAGCAGCAATGTCCTTGGTCAGTGGCGGCGCAGAGGTCGGCATGCCTCATCCAACCACTGGCTCCCGCGGGGCGGTGACAGGACCGTCACAGCAACACCGTCGCGAAATCCCCGACCTCACGAAAACCCAGTCGTGCATACGTTGCTCGTGCCGGCCCGTTGTAGTCGTTGACGTAGAGGGTGACGAGCGGCGCCTGCCCCACCATCACCTGTTCGACGACGCCGGCGAGCATCGGCACAGCCAGCCCCCGACCGCGAAGCCGCGGGGCCAGCCACACCCCTTGGAGCTGCGCGCAGCCCAGGGCCAGGCTTCCCACGTCGGTCTTGAAGACCACCTCGCCGCCCTCGATCACGACGTAGGTGTGTCCGCGGCCGATGAGCGCGGCGAGTGAGCCACGGTAGCCGCGGCTGTTCCCGGTGTAGGGCGGGTAGCCGATCTCAGCCGTGAACATGTGCTCCGCCGCGGGGAGGACACGGTCGAGATCGGCCAGCACCGCTGGCCGCACGCGCGGGTCGAGGTCGACCCCGAGGCTCGAGGGGGGCCGGTCGGCGACAAGCAGCGGCTGGCGGCTGCGCAGGGTGCGCGCCTTGCTCCAGTGCGGTTCCAGGTGCGACCAGAGGTCCTCGACCTCGTCGCGGGGACCGAAGATGGACGCACACCGGCCGCGCCACCGTCGCATCCGCTCGGCCATCGCCGCGCGGCTCTCCGTGGTGGTCCCGACCGGGACCACGTTCGCGCTGGCCCAGCACAACGACGTCAGCTCACCGTCGACCCGGTGCCCCAGCACGGCCGACAGCGACCCAGTGCGCGCTCCCTCGAGGATGCGCGCCGCGACGAACACCCCTGCGGGGACGTCCTGGGCACACACGGCGAGGGCGTCGTCGCGGTCGGCCAACGACAGCGGACGCACCGGGGATCGAGTGCGGAGCACACCACCAGCCTAGAGCGTGAGCGGGTGCGACAGCCGTGGCTTCGTCAGCCCGCTCAGGCCGACATGGCTGCAGGCGCGGTCACCAGGCCCCGCACGCTCGCTGTGCGTGGCTCCCACCGGCGCACCAGGTCCACCAGTGCGCCACCCAGCACCATGACGCAGCCGGTCAGCACCAGGAGGCCGACGAACTGCGGTGCCGTGCGCAGCCGGTCCTCACCGGCGGTCACGAGTGACACCGGCAGGGCCAGGACCATGAGTGCACCGAGGACGCGCAGCACCCGGCCGCCACGGATGACCAGAGCCGCCCCGACCGCACCTGGCAGGAGCATCATCCCGGCGCCCAGGAAGATGCCCAGGAAGGGGATGCCGGCCAGCCGCCACCACGCGGACCTCCCCGACGTGCGGGCGCCGTGGACGGTGCCCACCGCGAGCCCGGCGACCGTCGCGAGGACCACGATGAACGCGGTCCCGGCCCAGGTGAACTCGGGGTCGCTGGTGAGCAGGCGCATGAATCCGCGGGCGACCACACCCCACGTCACGCCTGCGACCAGGCCGGCGAACGCCGGGCGCCACATCACCACACCACCGGCAGGCAGGCCAGCCGTGCTCCCGCGGCACCCGTGCCGTCGGTCGGCAAGGCGTGGATGACCACCGCGCGGGTGCCCGGCAGGGGCACGAAGGGGACGGATGCCGTGGACGTCGCCGCACCACCGTCGACCGAGAGGTCGAGCCAGACCTCGGTGGCCGCGCTGATCTCGACGGGCAGTGCCCCAGCGATCACGTCGGTGTTGTAGTGCGCTCCCGCCGCCGCCCCGTTCCCGGCGACACATGGTCCGACGTGCAGGTGCGCACCAAAGGTCTGGCCGCCGACGGCGGGGTCGATGCCGGTCACCCGCAGGACCGTGTGGCTGCCATGGGCGGAGGCGACGATCTGCACGGAGGCTCGGGCCCCGTCGAAGGGGCCGGCGCTGGCTGGCTGGAGGTCCACGAGCGGCCCGGAGGCGCGCACGACGGGGCCGTGGTCCGCCGCAGCCGCTGTCGCGGGCACGCCAGCGAGTGCCACGATGGCTGCGAGGCTGAGGAGGTGGCGGGTCGTGGAGGTCATGGGAGGTCCCTTCGGTCGGTGCCGCCACGCGGCGGACACCATGAAGACGCTGGACGCTGCCCGCACGGGTGACCCGCCGGCCCGCCGGGACCTGACAAAACTTCGCGCGGGTTTCGTCAGCTCGGGGTGTCACCCGAGCGGGCCGTTGGATCGTCCGTCTGGGTGATGGAGATCGCCTCGCTGGACTCGACGGGCACCCGCGCCGCACCGGCGGCAGGGGCGCTGGAGGTCGGCGCGCTCTTCGACGCGGAGGCCGCCTCGCTGACCCGACTGGCTCGCTTCTACGTGGACGACAAGACTGCCGCCGAGGACCTCGTTCAGGAGGCCTTCATCCGCTTCTCCCGCAGCCGGGGCCGCCTGCGGGACGAGACGCGGGCCGCGGCATACCTTCGGTCGATCGTCATCAACCTGGCCCGCGACCACAACCGGCGGGGTTTCCTCTCCTGGCGCCACCGCCCACCAGCCCAACCCGACGCACCCTCCGCGGAGGAGACCGCGGACTCCCGCGCGGAGCGGACGGCGGTGATCGCGGCACTTCGCTGCCTCCCTCGCCGGCAGCGGGACTGCGTGACCCTGCGCTACTACTACGACATGCCGGTCGCGCAGATCGCCGCAACCCTCGGACTCTCACCCAACACGGTCAAGACGCACCTGCACCGCGGTCTCGACGCCCTCGCCACGACACTGGAGGCAGACCGATGACCCACCTCGAGGACCGCATCACGGCGGCGCTGCGCACCGACCCGACCCGACCCTCCCCCGACCTCTACGAACGCGTCGTCGACAGCATCGACGCCGACCGCCAGCGCCGACGCCACGGCTGGGCTGCAGCGGCCACCGCGGGCACGACCGCGGCACTCACGACCCTCGCCGTCCTCACCCTGACCCCCCGCACGAACGGAGCCCTCGCCATGCCCTGGTGGATCCTCGAAGTCGCCGTGACCCTCTTCCTGGTCGCCATCGCGGTGTGGCTCGGCCCGTTCATCAAGCGGTTCGGGCGCGCCTATGCGGCAGACGTCTTCCACGACAACCCGCTGACGGGCAAGAGCTACATCGTGCTGACGGACATCGTCTACTACCTGATCTTCGCGGCCTACATCCTCTTCGGCGTGCACTTCGCGCCGCAGCGGGACTGGAACAACGACGTCTCCGGACTCGTCACGGCGGAGCAGCTCACCTTCTCCGCGGCCCGGGTGGGCGGCATCCTGCTCATCATCGGTGCCCTGCACGGGGTCAACATCGTGCTCATGCCCGTGCTCGGGCGGCTCTTCTCGCTCAACCGCAGGGTGCCGGACCAGCCGGAGGGAGTCAGCCGACGCTGACCGAGGGTGCGCCGGCCGACTCCTCGTCCATCGGCTCGCCCATCTCCTCGGCGATCCGCATGGCCTCCTCGATGAGGGTCTCCACGATCTGGCTCTCGGGCACGGTCTTGATGACCTCGCCCTTGACGAAGATCT
>JBDSNZ010000266.1:0-16736 GCA_039915055.1 Ornithinibacter sp. | reverse complement strand
GCGAGATGAAGTCGATCTTCGTGGTGAGGCTCTTGCCGTACTTCAGCCCCGGCTCGAAGAGCTTCTCCCCGGCGGGGGAGTTGTCCGCTGCTGCCTGGAACAGGGAGGAGATGTTGAAGCTGTACTTCCCGAGCACCCAGATGGTGATGACGAAGGTGCCGGCGATGAGGAGCAGCGCCTTGATGATCTGCACCCAGGTGGTGCCCTTCATGCCACCGATGAGCACGTACGCGATCATGATGACGCCGACGAGGGCGATGACGAGGTTCTGCGCCGTGTCGCCGTTGACCCCGAGCAGCAGGGACACCAGTCCGCCGGCGCCGGCCATCTGGGCGAGCAGGTAGAAGAACGACACGCAGATCACCGAGATCGCGGTCGCGACGCGCACCGGGCGCTGCCGGAGCCGGTAGGACAACACGTCGGCCATGGTGAACCGGCCGGTGTTGCGCAGGAGCTCGGCGACGAGCAGGAGCGCAACGAGCCAGGCGACGAGGAACCCGATGGAGTAGAGGAAGCCGTCGTAGCCCTGGAGGGCGATCGCCCCGGCGATGCCGAGGAAGGATGCCGCCGACAGGTAGTCACCGGCGATGGCGATGCCGTTCTGGCGACCGGTGAACGCGCCGCCGGCCGTGTAGTACTGCTCTGCGGTCTTCTTGCCGGAGGCCACCTTGATGACGATGACCAGCGTGAACACCACGAAGGCCGCGAAGATGCCGATGTTCAGTGCCGGGGAGCCGACCGCGGTGGACTCGGCCAGGGGGAGTGTCAGAGCCATGGTCAGTTCTCCTTGGCGGCGTCGAGCTGGGCGCCGAGGCGATCGGCCATCGGGTCGAACTCACGGTTGGCCCAGCGGGCGTAGATGAAGGTGATGGCGAACGTCGTGACGAACTGGCCGAGTCCGAAGAGGAGGCCGAGAGTGATGTTCCCGAACACGAGCTTGCCCATGAAGCCCGGCGCGAAGATCGACAGCAGGACGTAGAGGAAGTACCAGGCGAGGAAGAAGGCGGTCGTCGGGAAGACGAACCTGCGGAACTTCCGGCGCAGCTCCTGGAACTCCGGACTTGACTGCAGCGCGAGGTAGGGGTCCTCGTCGTGCGTGCGAGCGTCATTGCTCACGGGTCACCTCCAGGGTCGGTGCCCGGGCGGTCTGCCCGGATCGGGACAAGGGTGGCGGTATGCGGTTCGCGTGGGCACCCTGGCAATGCCTCGTCGCGGCGGACGGGGCCAGCGAGCGGCGTGCGGCAGGTTGCGGAGCGCCAGACGGTGCGCGTCGCGCGACGAACGGTGCAACCCCGCCGACCGCCGCGGAGCGGCATGATGGGCGGGTGCGCGCGCTACGGAAGGTCACGGCAGGTCCCGGACTCGAGCTCGTGGAGGTGGCCGAGCCGGAGTGTGGGGACAAGGACGTCAAGATCCGGGTGCTCCGGGCGGGCTTGTGCGGCACCGATCTGCACCTGGAGCAGTGGGACGAGTGGGCCGCGGCGACCGTGAGTGCACCCATGACACTGGGCCACGAGTTCTTCGGTGAGGTGGCGGAGGTGGGTGCAGACGTCGAGAACGTGGCGGTGGGGGACATGGTGTCCGGCGAAGGGCACCTCGTGTGCGGACACTGCCGCAACTGCCGGGCGGGCCGTCGACACCTGTGCATCAACACGATCGGGGTGGGGGTCAACCGGGACGGTGCCTTCGCCGACTACGTGGTGATCCCTGCGACCAACGCCTGGGTCCAGCCCGCCGACCTCGATCCCGACCTTGGTGCCCTCTTCGACCCGCTCGGGAACGCGACCCACACCGCGCTGCAGTGGCCGGTGGTCGGAGAGGACGTCCTGGTCACCGGGGCCGGGCCGATCGGGGTGATGGCCACGGCGGTCGCGCGCCACGCCGGGGCCCGCCGGATCTGTGTCACCGACATGTCCGACCAGCGGTTGGCCCTCGCCTCCGGTGCCGGCGCCGACCTCGTCGTGAACGTGAGCACCGGGGGGTCGCTGCGAGCGGCGCAGGCGCAGCTGGGCATGGTCGAGGGCTTCGACATCGGGCTCGAGATGTCGGGGGCACCAGCTGCGGTCGAGGACATGCTCGCCAACATGAACCACGGCGGCCGGGTGGCGCTGCTCGGGCTGCCGACCGACCGCTACGCCATCGACTGGGGCCGGGTCATCACCCACATGATCACGTTGCGCGGGATCTACGGGCGCGAGATGTTCGAGACCTGGTACCTCATGGGGTCGATGCTGGCCACCTCGGCAGACCTGCGAGCGGCCGTCTCCTCCGTGATCACCGGACGGTATGCCGCCCAGGACTGGCAGGCGGCCTTCGCCGAGACCCGCTCGGGCCACGGCGGCAAGGTCGTCCTCGACTGGAGCTAGGGGGGTCGTGCTGACGCGCGACCTTGCTCAGCAGGGGTTGGGCGCGCCCATACATGGTGCTGCATCTGCGCCAGCACCTAACCTCTGCTAGCAGAGGTTCGTGCATCGGGCACGGGGAGTGACACGCAGGAGGCGACGTGTACGGCGGAGTGAAGGACCAGCTGGCGGCAACCCTTCGGGAGATCGAGGAGGCGGGGCTCTACAAGCGCGAGCGCGAGCTGACGACGGCGCAGTCCTCCCACGTGCGCACCACCGCTGGGGAGTCGATCAACTTCTGCGCGAACAACTACCTGGGTCTGGCAGACCACCCCGACGTCGTCGGCGCCAGTCGCGCAGCCTTGGACGAGTGGGGTTTCGGGATGGCCTCGGTGCGGTTCATCTGCGGAACCCAGACCCAGCACACCGTGCTCGAGGGTGCCCTGTCGGACTTCCTGGGGATGGAGGCGACGATCCTCTACAGCTCGTGCTTCGATGCCAACGGTGGGGTGTTCGAGGTGCTCTTCGGTGCCGAGGACGCGATCGTGTCCGACGCGCTCAACCACGCGTCGATCATCGACGGCATCCGGCTCTCGAAGGCTGCACGGTTCCGCTACCAGAATGCGGACATGGCCGATCTGCGCGCCCAGCTCGAGGCGGCCCGTGCGGGCGGTGCGCGCCGCACCTGCATCGTGACCGACGGCGTGTTCTCCATGGACGGGTCGTACGCACCGCTTGACGAGATCTGCGACCTCGCCGACGAGTTCGAGGCGATGGTCCTCGTCGACGACTCGCACGCCGTGGGTTTCGTCGGTGGTGGCGGGCGCGGCACCCCGGAGATGTTCGGGGTGATGGACCGGGTCGACATCCTCACGGGCACCCTCGGCAAGGCCCTGGGTGGCGCCTCGGGGGGCTACGTCTCCAGCCACGGCGAAGTCGTCGACCTGTTGCGGCAGCGCTCGCGGCCCTACCTCTTCTCCAACTCCGTGGCACCCGCCGTGGTGGCAGGTTCGCTCGCGGCGCTCGGGCTCGTCGCGTCCTCCAGCGAGGGGCGCGAGCAGCTCAAGGCCAACTCGGCGCTGTTCCGCGAGCTCATGTCGGATGCCGGGTTCGAGCTGCTCCCGGGGTCGCACCCGATCGTCCCGGTGATGTTCCCCGGTGACGACGGGGCCCGATTGGCGGGACAGGTGGCGGACCACATGCTCGAGCACGGGGTCTACGTCATCGCGTTCAGCTTCCCCGTGGTGCCCGCAGGGAAGGCGCGGATCAGGGTGCAGCTCTCAGCGGCGCACTCCGAGGCGGACGTGCGACGTTGCGTCGAGGCGTTCGTCGCGGCTCGGGACGCCCACACCTGACCGAACGCTCGCGGCGAAGCCCCCCACGATGGCCGCGTCCTCATGGACCCCTCGGCGACACGCGTCGTGACCGGTCCGGGCGTCCCGTGACGGGTGCCCGGTGGACGGCCCGATCCTCGCGCCGGCTCAGTCGCGCGCCCTGGAGCGGGCCAACACCACACGTTCGGGTGTGTGAAGTCGCACCATCGTTCGAGTCGTCCCGAGGGGGACGTGCTGGGGGGTCGCGAGGGACACCACGACGGACACCGTGATCGCGAGCGGGGTGGCCCAGGCTGCAGGGTTGGCCAGCAGGGCGCCGGTCCAGCCACCGAACGGCCCGAGCGCCATCGTCGCGCCGATTGCGCCGAGGGCTGCCAGCGCGCCGACGACCAGGCCAGACATGGCCCCCCACGTGGACAGCCGCCGCCACCACACGCCAAGGACGATGAGCGGCGCGAACGTCGCTGCAGCGAGCGCGAAGGCGAGGCCGACCGTGGTGGCCAGACCCAGCGGCTCCGCGACCCTGCTCAACAGGTAGGGGAGCACCACGGCCATGAGGGCTGCGATCCGGAAGCCCCCGACGCCGGGGACGTCCCCACCAGCCAGTCGGGCCATTCGTGGCCTCAGGAGCTCCTGGTCCAGGACGCCCGTGACGGACATCGCCAGTCCGGATGCCGTGGACAGGAAGGCGGCGAACGCTCCTCCCGCGAGCATCGCGGTGAGCAGCTGGCCCGCCAAGCCGTCGACCAGCACTCCGGGGAGGCGCAACACGATCGAGTCCGACCTGACTCCCTCGGGCAGCGAGGGGAAGGAGACGCGCCCGAGCACGCCGTAGACGGGTGGGAGGAGGTAGAACACTCCGAGCAGGCCGATCACGGTGACGGTCGTGCGACGGGCGCCGATGCCGTCAGGGTTGGTGTAGTACCGCACCAGCACGTGGGGGAGGCCCATCGTGCCGAGGCACAGGGCCAGGACCGTGGACGTGACGCGATAGACCGGGTGGTCGTCCGAACCGGTGGGAGCCAGCGGGATGTGCCATGAGGGGTCGACCACCGGCTGTGGCGTCCCGGAGCGGAACCACAGGGCGAGCAGGACGAAGGCCGGGATGGCGAGCGCCGTCAGCTTCACCCAGTACTGGACGGCCTGGACGAAGGTGATCGAGCGCATGCCACCCGCCCCGACGGCCAACGCGATGACCACCATGACGACGAAACCACCGACCCACGACGGCGCCCCGGTGACGAGGGTGAGCGTCAGGCTGGCCCCTTGGAACTGCGGAATGAGGTAGAGCCAGCCGATGCCGATGACCAGGCCGGAGGAGACCAGCCGGATGCTTCTGGACCCCAGACGTGTCTCGGCGAAGTCGGGCAGCGTGTAGGCCCCCGACCGGCGCATGGGTGCTGCCACCACGACGAGCAGGACGAGATACCCCAAGGTGTAGCCGACCGGCAGCCAGAGCATGTCGACGCCCTGGTCATAGATGAGCCCAGCAACCCCTAGGAAACTTGCGGCAGAGAGGTACTCCCCGCCGATCGCGGACGCGTTCAGCCGCGGGGAGACGCTGCGTCCGGCGACGTAGAAGTCGCTCGTTCGACGTGAGAGTCGCAGCCCCAGGCCGCCCACGACGAGCGTCATCAGGCACACGAGGACCACCGCCCCCACGGACCACGGATTGCTCACGAGGATTCGACCACGTCGGCGAAGTCGGCCTCGATGCGTTCCGCCTGCCGGGTGTACCACCACGCGAGGAACCACGCTGCCGGGTAGACGGCGACCCCGAGCGCGAGCCAGGGGAAGGGCAGGCCGGCGACGGTGATCGTCTGCGTCGCAGGCACGAGCGTGAGCACCACGGGCAGCCCGACGAGCCCGGCGACGGTGAGGGCCACGACCGCGGTGGACAACCTCAGCTGCGCCCGCATCAGGCCGTCGAGATAGACGTCTCCGAGCTCGGTCTGCTCGTCGAGGTCACGGGCGACCGGCCGCGTGCGCACCCGTGAGGCACCTCTGCGTGAGCTGGTGACACGGACCCGCTGCGGTGGAGGGCCGGCAGGGTTGCTCATCCCTATGACCCCGCGTCGCGCTCGCCGATCGGCCGTCTGAGAAGGGTGTCGCGCAGCTCCTTGGTGTGCCGGCGACTGACCTGCAGCTCGATCCCCCCGACCGTGACGGAGCAGCGCCCGTGGTCCATGCGCACCTCGCTGACGTGGGGGAGGGCCACCAGGGTGCTGCGATGGATCCGCACGAAACCCGCACTCTGCCAACGGTCCTCGAGGATGGTGAGCGGGACGCGGACGAGGTGGGAGCCGTGCTCGGTGTGCAGGCGCGCGTAGTCGCCGTGGGCCTGCGCGTAGCGGATCTGGCTCCGCGTGATGAACCGGGTCACCCCGCCCAGCTCCACCGGGATCGTCTCGTCCTCGACTGCTGTCGGCCCATCCGGTGGATCACCGGGGACGGGCTTCTCGGCCTGTGCCACCACGACGCGCCGCACGGCCTCGGCCAGCCGCTCGGCCCGTACCGGCTTCATCACGTAGTCGGTCACCGCGAGCGCGAACGCGTCGACAGCGTGTTCCTCGTGGGCCGTGACGAAGACGATCTGTGGTTTCACCGCGAACCGGGAGATCACCCGTGCCAGCGCCATCCCGTCCAGGCCCGGCATCGAGATGTCGCTGAAGACGACGTCCACGTCGCGCCCGTCGAGCACCTGCAGCGCCTCGGTGCCGCTGGACGCGCTGATGACCTCCGCCACGCGTTCGTCACGGCCCAGGAGGTATCCGAGGTCGGAGAGCGCCGGCAGCTCGTCGTCGACGACGAGAGCCGTGAGCCCCGCGGCAGTGGTGGACATGGGGGGAGCCTACGACGGCGGGCTAGGACCCGGTGTGGATGCCGGGCGCGAACTTCGGCACCCGGAAGGTCACCTTGGTGCCGGCGCCGGGGGCGGTCTCGACGACCAGGCCGAAGTCGTCGCCATAGACCTGGCGGAGCCGGGCGTCGACGTTGCCCAGCCCCATCGACTCACCCGGTTGCGCGCCGTCCAGGATCTGGCGCACCCGTGAGGGGTCAGCACCCGCGCCGTCGTCCTCGATCGCGATCTCTGCCTCGCTGCCGCGGTCCGTGGCGGTGATGCTCACGTGCCCCACACCCTCCTTGTTCGCCAAACCGTGGCGCACGGCATTCTCGACGAGTGGCTGCACGGCGAGGTAGGGGAGGGAGACCGGAAGCACCTCCGGCGCGATGAGCAGGGAGATCTGCAGCCGGTCGCCGAAGCGCGCCTGCTCGAGCACCAGGTATCGCTCGACGTTGCGCAGCTCCTCGGCGAGGGTGGTGAAGTCGCCGCCGCTGCGCAGGGAGTAGCGGGTGAAGTCGGCGAAGTCCAGGAGCAGCTCGCGCGCCCGATCAGGGTCGGTCCGAACGAACGACGCGATCGCCGCGAGGCTGTTGTAGATGAAGTGCGGGCTGATCTGGGCGCGCAGGGCTCGCAGCTCCGCCTCCATGACCCGGCTGCGCGTGCGGGCGAGCTCGGCGAGAGCCAGCTGGCTCGACACCCAGGTGGCGACCTCCTCGGTGGCCCGGGCGAGGCCGGGGGAGGGGTTCTGCGTGTAGGCGGTGAGGGTGCCGACGACGAGCTCGTCCATGACCAGTGGCGCCGTCACCGCGCTGCGGATCGGGCAGTCCGGGTCCGCACAGGTGATGTGCCCGCTGCCCGTGACGACCGTTCGCCCGGTGGAGCGAGTGCGGGCGCCGAGGTGGAGGGCCTCTCCTTCGTGGTGGTCCCCGACCCCGGTCCACGACAGCACCCCACCGGGGTCGGAGATCGAGACGGCGCTTGCTCCGAGGATCGTGAGGAGGTGGCGGCCGGCGCGCTCGGCAGCCTCTGGGGTCAGGCCGTTGCCGAGGTGCTCCGAGGCCAGCGACGCGGTGTGCAGCGTTGCGTAGGTCGCGCGGTCCACCTCCGAGAGGAAGCCTCGACGCCGGCTCCGGCGCAGCAGGGTCATGCCCAGCCAGAGGAGCAGCAACGTGCCCGCGACGAGCACCGCGGTCGGCCAGTGGATGCTGCTCGTCATGAGCTCACCCTAGGCTCGCGGGGGAACCGAGACCGTGTCGAGAAGGGACGTGTGCCGTGGCTGAGCTCGATGACGTGTTGGAGGTGTCGTGGGCCGATGGCTCGGGAGGCGGCGACGAGGGTTTCCTCACAGGTCGTGTCGAGATCGGCCCCGGGTGGGCGATCGGGGATGCCGTGAACGGGGGAGTGCTCATGGCGCTGGGTGCCCGCGGTCTGTCCGAGATGTTCGCACCCTCCGGCCACGGTGACGTCCTCACGTGGAGTGCGTTCTTCCTCACCGCGGCCCAGCCGGGAGAGGTCGAGGTCGAGGTCGAGGTGCTGCGGCAGGGAAGGTCGGTCTCCACGGGCCAGGCCAGGCTGCTGCAGGTGGTCGACGGGCGGCGGGTCGAACGGGTGCGGATGACGGGCACCATGGGTGACGCCGCGCTCCGCCTCGAGCCGGTGCACCGCGCACCCTCACCTGTGCCGATGCCCGATCCGCAGGAGTGCCTCCCGGCCAGCCGCGACTCCAGCCCACAGGCACGCGTGATAGCGCTGCTGGATCGGTTGGACGTGCGGGTCGACCCCGCGACCGCGGGCTTCGCCGTGGGCCGTCCGACGGGAAAGGGCGTGATCAGGGCGTGGCTGCGGATGGCTGACGGCCGCGAGCCCGATGTCGCGATGCTCCCCCTGGCGGTCGATGCCCTGATGCCGGTCTCCTTCGACCTGGGCGTGCCGGGTTGGGCGCCCACCCTGGAGCTCACCGGGCAGGTGCTCGGCCGGCCCGCGCCAGGCTGGTTGCGGGTGGAGCTCATGACGGACACCGTGGTCGGCGGGTTCTACGTGGAGGACGCCCTCGTCTGGGACTCCAGCGGCCGGCTCGTGGCGCGGTCCAGGCAGTTCGCCGGTGTACGCATGCCCGCCAACTAGGGTGCTGGGCGTGACCCAGGGCCCCGCCGTCGACGCCGTCTCGCGACTCGCCGAGCTTCCCGGGGTGCCGGAGCAGGTGGAAGCCGCGCGGGCCGCGTGCACGGCGCTGCGCTGGCACCCCGCCCTCCGGCGGCGCATCCCGGAGGCCGCCGCAGAGTCTCGGGTGCGCGGCGCCGTCGCCAGCGGTGAGCTCGAAGGGGCCACCCTGCCGGTCGACGTCGTCCGCGACATCATGCGCGGAGCCGCGAGCTGGTCGGACCCGCCGGACCCGGTCGAGGTGACGATGCGGGCCGTCGTGGCCGCCACCGCCGAGAGCGAGCGCGTGCAGGGGCACCTCCTGAGCGCGCCACGTCAGGCGCTGGCCCGGCTGCACACCGCCGCGGCGCACGGCCTCGTTGACCGGGACGCTCTCGGGCGACCCCGGCAGCCGGGAGAAGAGTGCCGAGAGCTCGCCGATCTCGGACCGGCGGCACCTTCGGAGGAGGTGCCGGCCCGGCTGCGGACGATCACGCAGCTGCTCCTTGCGACCTCGTCGCTCCCCGTCGTCGTGGCAGCCGCCGTCGTGCACGCCGAGATCGCCACCGTGCGACCGTTCGTGCGCGGCAACGCGGTGGTCGCGCGAGCCTTGGATCGCGCCCTGGTCCAAGCCGCCGGGCTGGACCCCACCGGGGTGGCGGTGACCGAGGCGGGCCACGGGAGCGAGGGTGGCGCGGCATACCTGGGTGCCCTCACGGCATACGGACGAGGAGATGTCCTCGGGGTCGGCCTCTGGATCACTCACTGTTGCAGCGCTGTTCGTTCCGCCGCGGCTGAGGGTGAGCGCATCGCCGATGCGGTGCTGGCGGGTCGACTGAGCTGATGCCCCTTCGCGCACGACGCGCCGATCGGCCCTTGTGTGCTGCCCACTCGAGGAGTACAACAAGAAGCGGACGATCCGTCGAGGACCGGCCAGCACCAACCGCAGGACGAACGGGTACCCACGCGCGGGCAGTCCACTGATGGACCGATCGTGATGGGCTCGACCCACTGCGACGACGGCATGGAGCACGCCTGGTCGCCCGGGAGGACTGCAGTGGGACGACGCTTCCGCCCGATCACCGGGCGGGGGCGCCGCCGCCGGGTCGTAGAAGGTTCAATCGAGTCCCGCTAAACCACTGAATCAGTGTACCTGAGTGGATTCTGATGATGTTTTCGTCAGGAGAACTCAGGGGCTTGCGCAGGGTGCCACATGTGGAGCACCATATGACTACTCGCTCCCCTTCGGGGTTGAGCGAACGGCGGACCGGCTCCTCCCCCCCGGAGACCGGCACGCCGACGGCCCCGGTTGTCCCCCCGACCGGGGCCGTCTCATGTCCGGAACCAGGTGACGGCGAGGGTGCACGCGCGTCGTCCACACCCGCGCCCCGCCCGCCCGGTTGTCCACAGGATCGACGTGCCGCTGGTGGTGTCCACGGGGTCCGGCTTCGCTGGTGGCATGGACACCACCGGAGGCCGACCGATTGCCGTCATCGGTGCCTCGGGAGGGGTGGGCACGAGCACGGTGGCGCTCGCCGTGGGTCGTCGCGTCGCGGACACTCACGGGCGCAGCGTCGTGCTCGACCTGGACCCGAGCCGGGGGGGCCTGGAGGTCACGGCCGGCATCGAGCACCTCGCCGGCCATCGCTGGGAAGCCCTGCGGGCGGTGCGGGGCCGTGCGCCGGCCCTGGAGATCATCGCTCGCCTCCCCGGGGAGGGCGGCTGCCACGTGCTGTCGGGCGGTGGTGCCGGCCCGAGGAGCCCAGGAGGGGTGCCTGAGGAGGTGGTGCTCGACGTGCTGGCGTCGCTGCGCGGATGCCGCGAAACGGTGATCCTCGACCTCCCCGCAACCAGTGCGCTGCTGCCGACCGTGGTGGCCGATGGTGCCCGGATCGTGCTGCTGGTGGCGATGCGCACCCGGGGCTTCGCCGATGCGGATGCCGTGGTCGAACGCCTCCTCGATGCCCTTCCCGAGGGCGTCTCCACCCCTGACCTCGCGCTCGTGACCCGAGGGGGTCGGCTCCACCCCGAGGTGCTCGACGACCTCGTGCACCACCTGGGGGCCCCGCACCTGCACCACCTCCCGGACGACCCCCGGGTCCGGCAGGGGTCCGAGCGAGGGTTGTGGCCGGGGACGGCGCGCGACGCGGTGCGGTCGTGTGCCGATGCCGTGGTCGAGGGGTTCCTCACGCAGGAGTCCGGATTCGGACGGGCAGCGTCGTGAGCGTCAACGCCGGGCCCTTCGCCACCGAGGTGGAGCGTGAGATCCTCGCGGGTCATGGCCCGAGCAGTTCCTCGATCGGGCGGGTTGCCGGAGCGCACCTCGACACGTTGGGTGCGCTCGGCAGGGCCACCGCCGAGGCCGCGCTGGCCCGTCACCTCATCGGTCTCGGCCCCCTGTCGACGCTCGCCGCCGATCCCTCGGTGACCGACATCCTGCTCAACGGTGACGGCTCGGTGTGGGTCGAGCGTGGGGGCGTGCTGGAGCCGGGTGGGGCACCGATCGAGACGGCGGCAGGACGTCCGTTGGCGGTTCGGCTGGCGGGCCTCGCCGGACGCCGGCTCGACGACGCCCAGCCCTGGGTCGACGGGGTGTTGCCCGGTGGCGTGCGTCTGCACGCGGTGCTTCCGCCGATCGCGCACGGTGGTGCCTGCATCAGCCTGCGTTTCCCCCGTGCTCGAGCCGCAGGGGTGGCCGCGCTGGCCGAGCTCGGGGTCGTGGGTCCCGATCTGGCACAGGTGCTCCTGGAGGTGGTCACCGCACGGCTGAGCTTCGTCGTGACCGGAGGCACCGGTGCTGGCAAGACGACAGTTCTCGCGGCACTGCTCGCCGAGTGCTCGCCGCGGGAGCGGCTGGTCGTGGTGGAAGACGTCCGCGAGCTCACGCCCGAGCACCCGCACGTGGTCAGCCTGGAGGGCCGGAGCCCGAACGTCGAGGGCGCGGGAGGGGTCACCCTCGTCGATCTCGTCCGTCAGGCCCTGCGGATGAGACCCGACCGTCTGGTCGTGGGAGAGGTGCGCGGCGCCGAGGTGCGCGAAATGCTCACCGCCCTGAACACCGGTCATGACGGTGGGGCCAGCACCCTGCACGCCAATGGGCCGCAGGAGGTGCCTGCGCGACTCGAGGCACTCGGCGCGCTCGCAGGGATGTCACGGCAGGCCGTGCACGCCCAGCTGCGAGGCGCCCTCCAGGTCGTCGTCCACCTGAGCAGGAACGACGGTGCGAGACGGGTGAGCAGCATCGGGGTGGTCCGGACCAGCGGGAGCGGCGAGGTCGAGGTGGTGGTCGCCGCTCGTCCGGGCAGGGGCGGTCTCGTGGGTGGGCCGGGCCGAGGTGCCCTGCTCGCCCTCCTGCCGGGGGCCGCAGGGTGTGAATGGCTTGATCCGTGATGAGCGCGTTCCTCACGCTGCTCCTGCTGGTCGTGGCGCTCGCGCTCTGGCCGCGACGGCATCCGGGGCTCAGGGCGCACGTCCGTGGCCACAGAGCGCGCAGTCTCCGCCCAGGCGTTGCGGAGAGTGCCGCGGGTGGGGCCGATCCGCGGCCCGGGTGGGTCGTTGCGTTGCGCCGGACGCCGGGATCACTGGCGCGCTTGCGCCGCTCCCGCATGTCGAGTGGCTGGGTGGCCGACTTCGCGGAGGTGGTGGCGATTGGCCTCCAGGCAGGCCTCCCCCTGGACGCAGCGTGCCGCGTCGCAGCCTCCTCGCCCCCGGTCGTGAGTGCGGCTCCGTGGCTGCGGACCCAGCTGGCCGGCGCTGCCGAACGGGGAGCCGGAGTCGCTGAGGTGCTGGATTCGGTGTCCCACCTCCCGACGCCGGATCGTGTGCTGGTTCGGACCGCCGACATGGCAGAGCTCGCGGTCCTGACGGCCGCGTGGCGGTTGAGTGAATGCCTGGGCGCTCCGACCGCGAGCGTCACGGCGACGGCGGCACGATCGGTGCGAGATCGCAGGGAGGCCATGGACCGCCTCGAGGTCGCAGCTTCCGGTCCGCGCACGTCGATGCTGCTGCTCTCCGCTCTCCCGCTGCTCGGTCCCCTCGGCGGTGCCGCGGTCGGGGTCGGACCAACGCGCCTGTATGCCGGGGTCGCAGGTGCAGGGTCGCTGGCGCTGGGGTGTGCGCTGACGCTCCTCGGCTGGTGGTGGTCCACGAGCCTGTTGCGACGAGCCTGTCTCCCGGCTCGGACCGGGCCGCGACCCGGAGACCAGGCGTCGGAATCCGCGTTCTCGCGGTGGCGCTGACCCCATGGACCCGGTGATCCTCACAGGAATGCTCCTGGTCGTGCTCGGATGTGCGGCCTGGCCCGGCCCGCCCGATGTCCCGGCGCTCCGACACCGATCGTGTGACTCGCGACCGGGCACGGATCTCAAAGGCTCGCACTCCGTGGTGGAGCACGCCACGGTGGAACAGGCGGCTGCTGCGCTCGCCCTCGTCGCAGTGGCGCTCCGCAGTGGCGTCGGGGCGGTCGAGGCGCTGGAGGCCGTGGCGCACGTCGACGGCACACCGGCGGGGCACGAGCTGTCAGTCGTGGCCGCCGCGCAGCGTTGGGGTGAGGCCTCCGAGGACGCCTGGCGGAGGGTGGGCACTGGCTGGGCACCGGCGGCCGCAGCGTGGCACGCCTCCCAGGAGGCGGGTGCAGCACCTGCGGGGCTGCTGGCGGAAGCAGCTCGGCGGATGCGGGAGGAGGAGCTCCGTCGGGTCGAGAAGGCGGTGCAGCGGGCAGGGGTGCTGATGGTGCTCCCGCTGGGGCTCTGCTTCCTGCCGGGCTTCGTCGCCACGACCATCGCCCCGGTCGTCATGGTCCTCCTCCGCGGGTTCACCTCGTAGGTGTCGTGCGGGCACGGGCCGTGCGGCCTCGGACGCGTGAGCCGGCTCGTCCACAGGCGGCCCAGCGGGCAGGCTTCGTCCACAGGTCGTGACGCCCGCCGCGGCCCCCCGCGGATCAGGTCCACAGTGGAGGTCACGGCGCGAAGGCCGCGCCGTGACAAGGGGGTTGGCGATGTGTAGGCGAATGATCGAGAAGCTGCGGCACGACGTGGAGCGACTGCGTGGGTTGGGTGAAGCGGGGATGACGACAGCGGAGTACGCGGTCGGGACGGTGGCGGCTGTGGCGTTTGCCGCGGTGCTGCTCGCGGTGGTGCGTTCGGGGCCGGTCAAGGCCGCGCTGAGCGGCATCATCGTCTCGGCGCTGGGCACGGGCGGGTGAGGGGGCGTCCGCGGGCCGAGGCAGGGATGGTCAGCGCTGAGGTGGCGGTGGCGCTCCCCTGCGTGGTCCTGCTCCTGGCTGTCGTCCTCGCGGCGGTGGACCTCGGCGTGTCCCAGGTGCGGTGCGTCGATGCTGCTCGCACCGGCGCAAGGTTGCTCGCCCGGGCCGAGCCCCTCGCGGATGCCACGAGCCAGATCCGGGCAGCCGCCCCGTCGGAGTCGGTGGTCACCGTCGACACCTCGGAGCGACTCGTCAGGGTGAGTGTCTCGGCGCCTCTCCCGGCGGGGCTGGCTCGGATCGGTCTCCGTGCCGGCCCTTCGGCGACTGCCGTGGCCTTGAGAGAGGTTCCGCGGTGAGCCCACCAGGAAGCACCACGCGCAAAGTTCGACCTCAGCATCCGGTGGAGAAGCGCCCGGTGGAGCAGCGCCCGGTGGAGCAGCACCCGGTGCCGGAGCGGGGGTCCGGCACCGTGTGGGTGCTGGGCGCATGTGGGGTGCTCGTCGTCCTCCTCGCTGCGGTCTCGGCGCTCGGCGGGGTGGTCGTGGACGTCCACCGAGCCCGTTCCGCGGCGGACCTGGCGGCGCTGGCCGCCGTCGCCCCGATGCTCACCGGAGCAGCGCCCGACTGTGACGCCTCCGCTGGGCTCGCGGCGTTGAACGGCGCACGCGAGTCCTCGTGTGTGGTGCTCGGCGACGGATCGGTGCTGGTCGTCGTCCAGGTCGCGGTGCAGGGGGAGGGGCTCTTCGCGCATGTGGTCCCCGCCGTGGTGTCGGCCAGAGCCCGAGCCGGTGTGAGCACCGACGCACGGTGACAGCCATCCCACGGGCGAGGGTGGTGACTCGAGCCGGCAGCTTCCAGGGATGTGGGTCCCACCGCCGGAGCGGTGTTGGCGCCTCTCCGGCGATCAGCCGCCGAGGCGGTCCAGCCTCACGTGGTCGGGGTTTCTCTCCGAGTCGAGTCCGCAGGAGTGGTTGCGGGCCTGTCGTCGCTGCCGACCCGCGGCTGCCTCGATCGCGGCAGGGAGGCCTCGGAGGAGGTGCTCGACGGAGCGGAGCCTGCGGCGGCTCGCGCGTCAGCCTCCTTGAGCAATGCGGCCCGCTCCTCCTCGTGGCGTCGTCGCTCCTCAACGAGCTGTCGTTCCCGGGCGGCGAACTCTTCCTTCGTCTGCTGCTCCTTCTCGACACGAGTCTGCTCGGCCGCGCGCGCGGCGTCCTTGGCCTCTGCGCGTTGGCGTCGGCTTCGACGCACACCGCTGCGCAGCATCACCCAGCCCAGCCAGAACACCGCAACGATGATCATCCCGGTCACGAGGACGGCGACGGGCGGCAGGCTGAGCGTGCCGCCGGGCACGTCGAGCTCCACTGAAGGGGTGAGTTGAACCATGGCAGCGATGAGGCCGAGACCGACGGCTGCCGCGATCAGGACGAGGACGACTCCGAGCACGATCATGTCGGCGACAGTACCTGCTGACCAGCGACGATGCCGGTTCCGCGACAGGAGAAGTGGGCTCAGGCGCCGGCTCTGGCGAGGGCCAGCTCGAGCACTGTGACGGCGCCGGTCTTGGAGAGCGGTTCGTTGCCGTTTCCGCACTTCGGTGACTGCACGCATCCGGGGCAGCCTGCGACGCAGGGGCAGTCGAGCACCGCGTCTCGGGTGGCCCGGGCCCACGCCTCGAAGGCGTCGTGGGCACGCTGCGCGAACCCGGCGCCACCGGGGTAGCCGTCGAACACCATGATCGTCGGCAGGCCCGTGTCGGGGTGCAGCGCGGTCGAGACGCCTCCGACGTCCCACCGGTCGGAGGTGGCGACGATGGGAAGCATCCCGATGGCTGCGTGCTCTGCAGCATGCAGGGCGCCCGGAAGGTCCTCCGCGGTGACGCCGGCGGCCTCGAGCACCTGCGGCGACATGGTCCACCAGACCGCCTTGGTGCTCAGGTGGCGCTCCGGAAGGTCGAGCGGGTGGGTGCCCAGCACCTCGCCGGAGGGAAGGCGACGCAGGAAGCCGGTCACCTGCGAGGTGACCCGCACTGCCCCGAACGAGACCTCGGCCCGCGCCCGACGCACCGTGCTGTCGGTGCCGAGGATGTCGAAGCGACTCACCGACTGTGCATGCGTGGACCACCCCGGGTCGCCCCGCACGGCGTGCGCCACCCGAGCATCGAGGTCGAGGTCTGTCACCACCCACGTGTCTCCTTGGTGCACGTGCACGGCACCGGTGTGCACCTGCACGTGGGACGACGCCTCGTCGATCGTGCCGATGACGCGTCCGGTGCGGGTCTCGACCACGGCCACCACGTCGCTGGTTCCGCGTATCGAGAGGTGGTCCGTCGGTCGGTCCTCCCTGGCCCAGAACCACCCCGCCGGCCTGCGTCGCAGGATCCCGTTCTCCACGAGCACGTCGAGGAGCCTTGCCGTGGTGGGTCCGAAGAGGTCGAGGTCGGCCTCCGAGAGGGGCAGCTCCGCGGCGGCTGCCGCGAGGTGGGGTGCCAGGACGTGAGGGTTCTGCGGGTCCATGACGGTGGACTCGACCGCCGCGCCGAAGATGGTCTCGGGATGGCGCACGAGGTAGGTGTCGAGAGGGTCGTCCGCGGCCACCAGCACCGCCAGCGATTCCGCGCCGGAGCGACCCGCGCGACCCGCCTGCTGCCAGAGACTGGCCCGCCGACCGGGCCATCCGGCCATCACGACGGCGTCGAGCCCGCTGACGTCGATGCCGAGCTCGAGGGCGTTGGTCGCGGCGAGGCCGCGAACCGACCCCTCTCGCAACCCCCTCTCGAGCGCCCTGCGATCCTGCGGGAGGTAGCCCCCGCGGTAGGCCGCGATCGTCTCCACCAGCGTCGGGTCGAGCGACTCCAACCGGCGGCGGGCCCCGGC
>JBDSNZ010000259.1:0-4753 GCA_039915055.1 Ornithinibacter sp. | reverse complement strand
TGGAGTCGTTCACAGCGGCGGGGCGCCAGGGCGAGGTGGCGGCTGCCGTCGCGATGGGTGGCGCGGACACCTTCGAGGACGTCCCCTGGTCCTGGTCGGACCAGTACGACGCGACGATGCAGGTGCTCGGCGTGCCCGGCCCGGGCTCTCGTGAAGAGCTGCTCGGTGACGTGGGGACGCCGATCGTGCTCTCCCTCGACGAGGCGGGGCGGCTGATCGGGGTGTGCGGTGCGGGCACCGGCCCGGGAGTCGCCCGGCCGGTCCGGGCAGCCGCTGCTGCGGTGGCCCGGCGTCCGGTGCCTGACCTGGTGGCCCTCCGGGCAGCAGGGGGCGACCTGCGCGCGCTCACCGTCCTGCTCCGCGACGCGGGTCGGGGCTGAAGGGGTCGGGGCTGAAGGGGTAAGCGAGAGGACAGCCAGGGGTCAGCGGTCGCGGGCGGCCCGCGCCTCCTCGAAGTCCAGACCCGTCGCGGCCCGCACCCGGTCCATGACGTCGAGCGTGGCCACGGTGTCGGCCCACGGACGCAGGGGTGAGCCGGTCTCACCCGCGGTGATCCGCCGCGCCACCTCCGCCGCCTCGAAGTGCAGCCCGTCGTGGTCGACCCGGGGCTCGTCCCAGCGGAGCTCCTCCCCCGAGCGCAGGTGCACCGCCAACGGCCCGGGCCGGTAGTAGAAGCGCTCGATGTCGATCCGGCCGTCGGTGCCGGCGATGCTCGCGGTCACGGGGGTGTCGGCGAGGATCGTGCACTGCAGGGATGCCGTCGAGCCACTGGCCGTGGCGAGCGCGATCGAGAGCTGGCCGTTCACGCCGTTCGGCGCCGGGGTGGCGACTGCTGCCACGGCGTCGGGGGCACCGAGGGCCCAGGTGGCGAGCGTGATCGGATAGGTGCCCAGGTCCAGGAGCGGACCGCCGGCGAGGTCGGCTCGAAGGATCCGGTGCGGCTCCTGGAACCACTCACCCATGTCGCAGACGACCGCTCGAGGGTCCCCGATCATCCCGGACGCGAGCACCTGGCGCACGACGTCGAACTTCGGCAGGAACAGCGTCCACATGGCCTCCATGCAGAACACGCCGGCACGCTCGGCGGCGTCCCCGATGGCGCGCGCCTCACCGGCATCCAACCCCACGGGCTTCTCGACCAGCACGTGCTTACCGGCCTCGATCGCGAGGAGCGCGTGCGGGAGGTGGAAGTTGTGCGGGGTGGCGACGTAGACCACGTCGACGTCGGAGTCGGCCACCAACGCCTCGTAGGTGCCGTGGGCGTGCGCCACGCCCCAGGAGTCGGCCGCGCGGTCCGCCGACTCCTGGGATCGGGACCCCACGGCAGCCACGACCTGTCGGGTGTGCCGGCCCAGGGACTGCACGAACTGGTCGGCGATCCACCCGGTGCCGAGAATGCCCCACCGCAGCGGGGGTGCGTCGAGGGAGTCCGGGGTGCGCGGGTCGGGAAGGGTCGTGGACGGCATCCCCACAGGTTAGCCTCATGTCCTGACATGAGGACGCCATGACAGGAGGACCATGCTCGACCTGCTCGGCGGTTCCCTCGGCACGGCCGCCCTCATGGCGGTGGCAGCCCTGCTGATCGGCTACTCCAAGACCGCCCTCGGAGGTCTGGCCGTGGTCTCGGTCGCGATCTTCGCGACCTTGCTCCCCGCGAAGGAGTCCACGGCGGCGATCCTCGTGCTGCTGATCGTCGGAGACCTCGTCGCGGTCTGGCACTACCGACGCGATGCCGACTGGGCCCTCATCCGGCGGCTGCTTCCCGCCGTGCTGCCGGGGCTGGTGCTCGGCTCGCTCTTCTTGGGAGTGGTCTCCGACGCCGTGCTGCGTCGATCCATCGGGGGGGTCTTGCTCGTGCTGGTGCTCCTCCAGCTGTGGGTGAAGTGGCGCAGGAGCGGCGCCGCGTCCACCATCCACGAGCACCCCGCGGCGTCGTGGACCGCCGGCACCGCGGTGGGGTTCGCCACCATGACCGCGAACGCAGCGGGCGCGGTGATGACCCTCTACCTCTCGGCCTCGGGCATCGAGAAGCGCAGGTTCGTCGGCACCAACGCGTGGTTCTTCCTCATCGTCAACCTCGTCAAGGTGCCCTTCTCCATCGGGCTCGGGCTGATGCACCGCGACGACCTGGGGCGGGCGGCACTCCTGGCGCCCGTCATCCTGTGCGGCGGGCTGCTCGGCTACGCCACGGTGCGACGGATCAGCCAACGCGTCTTCGATGTCGCGGTGCTGCTCGCCTCCGCTGTCGCGGCCACCGCTCTGCTGGTCTGAGCGTCACCGCGCCGCGGGCCCGTCGTGACGATGACCCTCAGCCGCGGAGCCGCGGGGGCACGTTCCACGGCGTGATCACCTGCGGCGTCGACGGCAGCGAGGTCGGCGCCCCGGGGAGCAGCCGGTGGGCCCGCAGCAGCTGGGTGACCCCGGCGCGCAGGTCGGCGCGCAGGTCATGGTGCAGCACCACTGTCAGCGCGCCGGAACGCAGCAGCGGCAGGTTGTCCGCATCGAGGTCGTGGGCCACGAAGGGCAGCCCCGCGCGACCGGTCGCGGCCAGCGCGCGGACGAGCCCGGCGTTTCCACCGCCCATCGAGTAGACACCGACCACCTCCGGATGCCGGGTCAGCGCCGTGAGTGCCGCCCGTTCCATCGCATCGTCCCGGCCACCGACGTCGGGGAGGGTGAGCACCGCGCGGCCCGCCTCACCTCGCGCCGTCATCTCGCGGAAGGCGGCGAACCGCTCCTGCTCACCGAGGAAGGCTCGGTGGCTCACCGAGGCGAGGATCAGGCCGGGTCGCCCCTGCACGAGAAGGCCCAGCAGGTAAGCGGCCGTCTCGCCCGCGGCCGCGTTGTCGAGACCGACGTAGGCGATCCTTCCGCAGTCACCGACGTCGGTGACCAGCGTGACGGTGGGGATGCCGCGCCCGGCCGCCCTGCGGACCGCGGCACCGACCACGGCGTCGTCGGGGGCCTTGAGCACGATGCCGTGGCTCACCCGACCGGAGGAACCCACGGCGTCGATGGCAGCGGCCACGGCCGCCGGGTCGGCGTCATCGCTCTCGTGGAACCGCACCCGGACGCTGGCCGGTCGCAGCGACGCGACAGCGCCCTCCGCCGCCTCGCGCACCGCCTCGCGGAACCTCAGGGGAGCGTCGAGGACGACATCGACGAGCACGCTGCGCCGGGAGAGACGCAGCCGGGAGTCCTGGCGGTCCAGGTCGAGCAGTGCGGTCTCGACGGCCCGCACCGCGCGCGCACTCACCCCCGGCCGTTGGTGCAGGACGCGGTCGACCGTCGCCTGGGACAGCCCTGCCTGCTCAGCGATGTCCCGGACCCGGTGGTTGCGGCGCGCCATCGGGCCATGCTCGCGCGTGGGTGGCCATCGGCACCGCAGCGCCACGGCATCGCGATGAGGTGTTTCTGAGGTCTTTTCTATCTTGAGCCGGCGCGCCGGTGGGCGCACGCTGGAACCAGACCCGCGACGCCGATGTCGGCCTGCGCCCATCCCTGCGAGGAGACCATCATGACCACCAGCCCGACTCGCACGACCGTGCACGGGTTCCGTCGCCCCGAGGACTGCCACCTCGAGGACCTGCTCACCGTTCTCGAGGACACCACCGACCTGGCGAGCTACCCCCACGCGGCACGCGTCGAGCAGGGGGTGCTCATCTACGACGCGAGCACCCTGCGGCCCCTTCTCGCCGAGGAGCCGCAGGTCGAGGAGGTGCGGGCGGAGATCGCGGACGCGCTCGCCGACGGCCCCGGCATCGTCGTGCTGGCAGGCGCCTTCGAGCCCGAGGTCGTCGACCGGGTCACGGGCTCCTTCGAGGGCATCATCGCCGCGGAGAAGGCCTCGGGGCAGATGGCCGGCGACCACTTCGCCAGCCCCGGAGCCAACGACCGGGTGTGGAACGCCCTGGAGAAGCTTGCGGTGCTGGACCCCGAGGCGTTCGTCGCCTACTACGCCAACGACATGCTGGCGCTCGCCGCCCTCGCGTGGCTGGGCCCGGCATACCAGGTCACCTCCCAGGTGAACGTCGTGAACCCCGGCGGCAAGGGCCAGACGGTGCACCGCGACTACCACTTGGGGTTCCAGTCGCCCGAGGTCACCGCGCACTACCCCGAGCGGGTGCACGACGTCTCGCCGCTGCTCACCCTGCAGGGCGCGGTGGCACACTGCGACATGCCGGTCGAGACCGGTCCGACGCTCTACCTGCCACACAGCCAGAAGTACTCCCACGGCTACCTGGCCTACTGGCAGCCCGACTTCCAGGACTACTTCCTCGCCCACCACGTGCAGCTGCCGCTGCGCAAGGGGGATGCCGTCTTCTTCAACCCGGCGCTGCTGCACGCTGCCGGGTCGAACCACACGAACGACGTGCGCCGGATGGCGAACCTCCTCCAGATCTCCTCGGCCTTCGGCAGGGCGATGGAGAACATCGACCGGGACCGCGTCGTGCGGGCGATCTACCCGGCGCTGCTGGCGGCCCGCGCACACGGGATGTCGCGCGCGGACGCGGCGGCGGTGGTCGCCGCATCGGCCGAGGGCTATGCCTTCCCGAGCAACCTTGATCGGGACACCCCGGTCGACGGGATGACGCCGCGCAGCCAGGCCGATGTGGTGCTCGACGCGCTGGAGGTCGCTGTGGGCCCGGAGGCCCTGGGCACCCGTCTGGATGCCGTGGCGCACGCCAAACTGAGCCACTGACCTCCCTCAACCCCGTCGAGTGAACAGAACACGCCGCCTGCGCTCCGAAGC
>JBDSNZ010000255.1:0-3717 GCA_039915055.1 Ornithinibacter sp. | reverse complement strand
CCGCCCACACCCCCGCGAGCACGATGCCGAGGAGCTGGCCGGTGAGCATGACCGAGAACGCGAAGCCGTAGGACCGGACCGACCCGAGCTCGACGGCCACCGTGGGCATCGCCGTCGAGACGGCCATGGCCTCGAATGCGACGATCGTGACGAGAGCGAGCATCGCGAGGGTGACCTCGAGGTAGGCGCGCGACAGGGGTCCCCCGACCTCGGCCCTGCGCTTGTCGTGCACCCGGTCCACGTTAGACGGGAGGTCGTTCCCGCGGTGCGGGAGACCTAGGCTTGTTGGTCGTGACCGACTCCAGGCCCTCCGCGCGCCCCCTTGCCGGTGCGATCTTCTCGCTCGTCCTGGCCTTGGCATGGCTCGCGGTGCCGGTGTGGGTGGGGTTGACCCGCGCCGGGGCGCTGCTCGCGGGCCACCCGGCATACCCGGTGCTCCTCGTCTCGGCTGCCGCGGTGGGGGTGCTCCTCCTCGTGCGGGGCGTCCGCGCGCTGCGTCGGCCGGCTCCGGTGCGGCCGGGGCCCGCGTGGCGCACGGTGCTCGGGCGCTCCGGTGCCGTGCTGGCAACCCTGCTGGTGGTGGGCACGCTCGGCTACCTCATCCCGCTGCCCGCCACGAGGACCGCTGTGGACGCGATGGCGGGAACCGAGGGGGTCACCGTCACCGATGCCACGACGACGATCACCTTGACCCCGACCAGCGCTCCGCCGACCACCGGGTTCATCTTCCAGCCCGGAGCCAAGGTCGACCCGCGGGCCTACGTGCCGCTGCTGACCAAGGTGAGTGAGCAGGGCAGCCTCGTCGTCATCGTCAAGCAGCCGCTGAACATCGGCTTCACCGCCACCGGGGCCCCCGAGGGCATCATCGAGGACCACCCCGAGATCACGTCGTGGAGCGTCGGGGGACACAGCCTTGGTGGTGTGGCCGCATCCTCGTTCGCGCAGCGGCCGGATGCCGTGGACGGGCTGGTCTTCTGGGCGTCTTACCCGCTCGGGTCACTGGCCGGGCGGGAGGACCTCACGGTCACCTCCGTGTCGGGAACCCGGGACGGGCTGTCGACCCCGATGGACATCGACGCGAGCCGAGCGGACCTTCCCTCGACCGCGACGTTCGTGGCGGTGGAAGGGGCTGTGCACGCGTTCTTCGGTGACTACGGCGAGCAGTCCGGAGACGGGACCCCGACCGTGTCGCGCGAGGTGGCACAAGGCGAGATCGTCGCGGCGACGGTCGACGCGCTCGCCCGCACGGCGCCCTAGCGTCGCACTGCTCACAGGCTGACCCCGCGCTGCCGGAACACCTCGCGCAGCACCTCGATGTGGTCGGTGACGATGCCGTCCACCCCCAGGTCGAGCAGCCGGTGCATCTCCGCGGCGTCCTCGACCGACCACGAGTGGAACCACACGTGCACGTGCTTGCCCTCGCGGTGGGCACGCTGAACCAGGCCCGGCGTCACCAGCGTGACGGTGTGCCCCGCCACCTTGTGCTCGGCGGGGATCTGGAGCACCGGCGCCGGCGTGTGCACCAACCGGCTCACCAGGGACGGGGTGAACCGCAGGACCGCCGTGCCGACCGTACCGGCGGCGGTCGCGACATCGGGCCCGAGCGCCGAGCGGGCGGCCCTGATCCGGCGCTCGCTGAAGGAGCCGATGCACACCCGGTGCTGCGCGCCGTGGCGCACGACCTCGGCGACGGTCGGCGCCAGTGCCGCATCGGACTTGACGTCGATGTTGACCCGCACACCCGGAAACTCCTCGAGCACCTCGGCGAGCAGCGGGATCGGCTCGCGCCCCCCGATCCTCGCGCGGCTGACCTCCTCCCAGGACAGGTCCGAGATGACCCCTGCGCCGTCGGAGACGCGGTCCAGCACGGTGTCGTGGAAGGCGACGAGCGCGCCGTCGCGAGTCGCGTGCACGTCGGTCTCGAGATAGCGGTAGCCGAGGTCGACCGCACGGCGGAACGCCGCGATCGTGTTCTCCAGCCCCACGTTCGGGCCGTATGCCGCACCGCCGCGGTGTGCCAGGCCGACTGGTGTCGGGCTGTCGAGGTAGGTGAAGTCGCGGGCCCGCACTCAGGCCTCCGGGAGGGCGACCCACGCGGTCGTGTCGCTCGGCAGCTGCCCGTCCGCGGTGAGCGGGTCGGAGGTGACGAGGACCCGACCCTCGGGAAGGGCCACGGAGCCTGCCCCGAGGTTGGTGACGACGAGCAGGGTGCGCGCACCGTCTCCGGCCCTGGTGCGGAAGGCGATGACCTCGGCGGAGGAGAGCGCGTCCCAGCTGAGGCTGCCATGGCCGAAGCGGTGCTTGCGGCGGTAGGCGAGCAGCTCGCGGTAGAGCTCCAGGGTCGAGCCGGGCACCCCGACCTGCTGGTCGACCGCGAGGTCGGCGTACGCCTCGGGTTGGGGGAGCCACGGGGTGTCACCGGGCCCGAAGCCCTGGCTCGGTGCCCCCTTGACCCACGGGATCGGCACCCGGCAGCCGTCGCGGCCGACGACCTTTCCCTTGGTGTGGTGGAACGTGGGGTCCTGACGCACGTCGTCGGGCATGGTCGTGTGCTCGGGCAGGCCGAGCTCCTCGCCCTGGTAGACGTAGGCGCCGCCCGGCAGGGCCAGCATCATCGTCGTGGCCGCCCGGGCGCGCCGCAGGCCGAGCACGGCATCCGGCTGCGGGTCCTGGGCGTTGATGCCGTTGGGGCGGGGCAGGCTCTGGTCCAGCCCCAGGCGCGAGGCGTGGCGGACGACGTCGTGGTTGGAGAGCACCCAGGTGGTCGGGGCACCCACGTCGTCGTTGCTGCGCAGCGTCGCCTCGATGACCGTGCGAAGGGCCGTGGCGTCCCAGTGCGCGTCCAGGAAGTCGAAGTTGAAGGCCTGGTGCATCTCGTCGGGGCGCACGTAGAGGGCCAACCGCTCCGCGGGGCGCACCCACGCCTCCGCACACAGGATGCGGTCGGGAGCGCCGTATTCGTCGAGCACGGCGCGCCACCCGCGGTAGATCTCGTGCACGCCGTCCTGGTCCCACATCGGGGCATCTCCGGTGGCGCCGTGGTCGAGCACGCCCCCGCTGCCGTCCCCGGCCTCAGCGCCCGGGCCGTCCGGCCCGTCGGTGTCGACCTCGTCGTAGAGGCCGACCGCACCGTGGAAGTCGGGGAGGCCCTCCTTCTTCACCAGCCCGTGGGCCACGTCGACCCGGAACCCGTCGACCCCCCGGTCGCACCAGAACCGCAGGATGGCGTGGAACTCCTCGGGCACCTCCGGGTGCTCCCAGTTCAGGTCGGGCTGGGTGGTGTCGAAGATGTGGAGGTACCACTGGCCGGGGGAGCCGTCGGCCTCCGCCACCCGGGTCCAGCCCTTGCCGCCGAACACCGAGGGCCAGTTGTTGGGCGGCTCGTTGCCGCCCTCGCCCGTGCCGTCGCGGAACATGTAGCGCTCCCGCTCCGGGCTGCCGGGGCCAGCGGCCAACGCGGCCCGGAACCAGGCGTGCTCGTTGCTCGTGTGGTTGGGCACCAGGTCCACGACCACCTTGAGCCCGAGGTCGTGGGCAGTCGTGATGAGGGTGTCGGCGTCGGTGAGCGTGCCGAAGCGGGAGTCGATGTTGCGATAGTCCGCGACGTCGTAGCCGGCGTCGTTCATCGGCGAGACGTAGAACGGGCTCAGCCACACGGCATCCACCCCGAGGTCGCGCAGGTAGGGGAGGCGCGCGCAGATGCCGGGGAGGTCACCG
>JBDSNZ010000242.1:0-29014 GCA_039915055.1 Ornithinibacter sp. | reverse complement strand
TCGCCCACCAGGCCCTCGAGGCCAGCGGAGTAGCCGGTCGCGACGACGACGGCATCGGGGGCGATCCGGGCGCCGTCGGCGAGCACCACGTCAGGACCCTCGAGCCGCTCCACCGCCGCGACGGGCTGAACAGCCCCTTGGCGCACGGCGCGAACGATCCCCACGTCCTGCACCGGCACACGACCCCGCAGCACCTCGGAGTACAAACCGGTCGTGGGCTTCGGCAACCCACGATCGGTGAGGTCGGGCTCCTGCACCACTGCCAGCACGCCGGCGACTGCGTCGACCAGGCGCGGCGGTAGGCGGCGCACCAGGATGCCCGTCGCCTGCGCAGGCCAGCCCAGCCGGGACCGCGGCAGGATGTGCGGCGCGGTGCGCACCGAGAGCCAGACGCGGGTCGCCCCGTGCTCGGCGAGGTCGGTGGCGATCTCCATGCCGGTGTTGCCACTGCCCACCACGAGGACGTCGCGACCGGCATACGGCCGGCCGTTGCGGTAGTCCCTGGCGAAGACGAGCTCACCGCTGAAGTCGTCCTGCCCCGGCCACCGGGGGTCGACGGGCGTGTGGTTGTAACCGGTGGCGAGCACCACGTGCTCGGCACCGATTCGTGTCCCGTCCTCGAGCTCGACCACGAGGCGCGGGTCGGCCTCGCCCCGCACGACGCGGGTCACGCGGCTGCCGAGGCGCAGGCGCAGACGGTGGTGGGCGGCATACTGCTCGAGGTAGGCGACGACGTCATCGCGCGCGACCCACCGCCCGAAGCGGCGCGGGATCTGCAGGCCCGGCAGGCCCGACCACCGCCTCGGGGTGTGCAGGTGGAGCCGGTCGTAGTGGCCCCGCCAGCTCGAGCCCACGCGGGGAGCGGCGTCGAGCACCAGCGCCTCGAGACCTCGCTCGCCCAGCGCGGCAGCGACGGCCAGACCACCGGGACCAGCACCGATCACGACCACTCGCTCACGCTCCACGGCCAGAACCTACCGCCGCAAGGACGTGACGCGGGTCGCACCGCACGCTCGAGCAATGTACTACTGTTGGTAGTGGTTCCAGCCGAGGAGGACAGCATGACAGAGCACGCCCCCGTCACAGCGCTGACCGAGGACGACTGCTGGAGGTTGCTGCGCGAGCACGAGTTCGGTCGACTCGCCTTCCACCTCGCCGACGAGGTGCACATCGTGCCGATCAACTACGCGCTGGCGCCGGACCACCACCTGGTCTTCCGCACGGCCGAGGGCAGCAAGCTGCTGGGCCTGACGATGAACGCGGACGTCGCGTTCGAGATCGACGAGTTCGGCGAGAACGAAGCCTGGAGCGTGGTCCTGCGAGGTCGGGCGAGCCAGCTCGAGGGTGAGCGAGCCAGGGCGACCAAGCAGCTGCCGTTGCGGCCCTGGACGCACACCGCGAAGTTCAACGTCGTATCGGTGGAGGTCGACGAGGTGACCGGTCGGCACTTCGACCTCGAGCGCCCGTGGCTGCACATGCGCCCCCCAGCCGACGACTGACCTCCAGCTCGCCTCTCCAGCTCCCCCTCCTCGCTCTGATCTGACCCTCCCGTGAACAATCGACCAATAGGTCACTTCTTCACGGCGCAGGATGCCGGGACGAGCCTGGTGGGTGGCCGAGGGATCTCAGCCCGAGCGAGGCAGCACCGGGGTGAGAGCGTCCTTGCCGGCGAGCACGGCCAGCACGTTGTCGACCGCCAGGTCAGCCATCGCCGCACGCGTCTGGGTCGTCGCGGACCCGACGTGCGGGAGGAGCACGACGTCGTCGCGTCCGAGCAGGCCCGGGTGCACCCGCGGCTCCTCCTCGAAGACATCGAGCCCGGCACCGGCGATCGCGCCGGCCTCGAGCGCCGCGACGAGCGCGGCCTCGTCGACGACCGGCCCGCGCGCGGTGTTGACGAGGTGGGCGGTCGGCTTCATCCGCTCCAGCTCGAGCACCCCGATGAGGTGGTGGGTCTGCGGCGTGAGGGGACAGTGGAGGGAGACGACGTCGGACGTCTCCAACAGCTCGGCCAGGTCGACCACCCGGGCAGCGAGCCCCTCAACGACACCGGCGTCGGGCTCGGACCGCCCGGAGAGGAGCACCTCCATCCCCAGCGCCTTCGCCCGCCTCGCCGTTGCCAGCCCGATGGCGCCAGGCCCCACGATCCCGAGGGTCGCGCCACGCAGGCCCGTGCCCAGCTCACCGGTCATGCTCCAGCGCCACGGCTCGCCCGTGCGGACCCGTCGTTCGGCAGCACCGAGTCGGCGGGTGGACATCAGGATGAGGGCGATGGTGAGGTCGGCCGTGGCGTCGGTGAGCACGCCCGGGGTGTTGGTGGCCACGACGCCACGTTCGGCACATGCGGTGAGGTCGATGTTGTCGTGACCCACCGCGACGTTGGCAACCACCTTCAGCTGCGGCCCGGCTGCGTCGAGGAGCTCGGCGTCGATGAGGTCGACCAGCATCGCAACCAGCCCGTCGGCCCCGTTCACCGCCTCCAGGAGCTCCGCCCGCGGCATGGGCGAGTCCACGTCTCGGTAGGTGACGTCGTGCGCAGCCGCGAGTCGCGTCGGTGCGCCACCGGGCACCCCTGCGGTGAGGAGGACGCGTCCCATGTCAGATGATCCTTCGCACGAGGGGCAGCGGGAGGTGTCGCATCGCCTTGCCGAGCGGCACCCACGGCCACGCCGGCACGAGCGCGTTGGCGCGCTCCTTCTCGATCGCGTCGACCATCGCGCGCACGCCGGTCTCGGTGTCGACGATGAACGGCGTCTTCTTCACCCGCTCGTTCATCTCCGAACGGATGTAGCCGGGATAGATCGTCGAGACACGGATGTCGAGCTCGGGCTCCCCGAGCATCTCGTTGCGCAGCCCTTCGGCGAGGGTGGCAACCCCTGCCTTGGTCGCGGCATACGTCGTCACCGTCTTGCGCATGCCCCGCATCGCCGACACCGACGAGATCATTACGAGGTGGCCACGCTTCTGGGCCCGGAAGATCTCCATGGCGGCCTCGCACTGCGCCAGTGCCGCAACGAAGTTCGTCATCGCTGTCTGTCGGTTTGCGTCATATCGCCCGGTGCCGATGGGCGCCCCCTTCCCGAGCCCGGCGTTGATGATCACCCGGTCGATGGTGCCGAAGTCGTCACGGAACGCCGAGAAGACCTCGAAGACCTGGTCGTCGTCGGTGACGTCGAGGGCCCGCAGCTCCACCCGCCGTCCGGGGTGGGCCGCGAGGATCTCCTCGCGGAGGCCGTCGAGGCGCTCCGTGCGCCGGGCCGCGAGGGCGAGGTCCCACCCGCGCGCAGCGAGCTGACGGGCCATCTCGGCCCCGAGACCGGAGCTTGCGCCCGTGATGATCGTGGTGGGCATGAGTGTCCTTCCGTTGGTTCAGGATTCCCCGATGAGGGTGGTGCAGCGTTGGTCGAGGTGGCGCACCACGTCACGGAACACGCCGTATGCCGGGTTGCTCGTCTGGCCGTGGTGGAACCTGTAGTAGATCTGCTGGGCGATGCCCGCGAGGCGGAAGGCGCCGAACACCTCGTAGAAGCGCCACTGCTCGGGCGTGACCTCGACGCCCCGGGCCCCGGTGTAGCAGTCGACGACCTCGGCGCGGGTGAGCATTCCGGGCGCGTGCGTCGGCTGCAACCTGATGGCGAGGAAGGCCGGGTCGTCGTCGGCCTGGGCCCAGTAGGCCATGGCACCGCCGAGGTCCATCAAGGGGTCTCCGACCGTCGCCAGCTCCCAGTCGAGGACGGCGGCGATCCGCGTCGGGTCGGTTGGGTCGAGGACGAGGTTGTCGAAGCGGAAGTCGTTGTGCAGCATCACATGGGCGCGATCTGGGGGCTGGTGCGCGTCAAGCCACGCCATGGTCGACTCGAGGTCGCCGACGTCTGGCGTGCGAGCCCGCCGGAACCGGGTGGTCCAGCCCTCCACCTGTCGCCGCACGTAACCCTCCCCCCGGTCGAGCGAGCTCAACCCTGACGCCTCGAGGTCGACGTCGTGCAGCGCCACGAGAGTGTCAACGGCGTTGTGGCACAACCGGCTGACGCCGCCACGGTCCAGACCCAGCGCCTCCGGGAGGTCCTTGCGAAGGATCGTCCCGGGGACGCGCTCCATGACGTAGAACTCCGAGCCGATCACCGACAAGTCCTCGCAGAGGGCGAGCATCGTCGGCACCAGCGGGAACACGGGGGCAAGCGCAGCCTGCAGGTCGTGTTCCCGACGCATGTCGTGGGCACCCTTGGCCTTGGTGCCCCCGGGGGGTCGGCGCAGGATCACGTCACGGCCGCCGTCAGCCGACCCACCGGCATACCGCAGGAGGTAGGTGAGGTTGGAGGCGCCCCCGACGAACTGGCGCACCTCGGGCGTGCCGACCAGACCCACCTCGGCAGGTGCTGCGCGTCGCAGCCACGAGGCGACGGCGCCCGCGTCGAAGGAGTCCTCGGGCCGCACCGGCGCGGCCCCCGCCACGTCGGTCACGACGTGAAGTCCTGCGGGTCGGCGCCCGCCTTCCGCGCCAGGCGGGCCGCGCCGCGCAGGGCTGACCGGTCATAGAGGGGGCGGAGGAACCGCTTCGTGAAGTAGGCCTGCCTGCCGAAGCGGTCGGTGAGGATCACCCTCTTGTGCTTGTCGATCCCCTCGAGGACGATCTTCGCGATGTCGTCGGCGTCGACCTTGGCACGAGTGATCAGCCGCACCCCGGCATCCTGCATGGCGGTGTCCTTGCCGGCAAAGGACTCGTGCAGGTTGGTGCGGAAGAAGGCCGGGCAGACGACGGAGACGTGGATGTTCCACGGCGAGAGCTCGAACCCGATCGTCTCGCTCAGGGCCACGACACCCGCCTTCGCGGCGTTGTAGCTCGACATGCCTGGGCCGTGGACCAGCCCCGCGAGGGAGGCGACGTTGACGATGTGGCCGCTGCGCTGCTCCTTCAGCAGCGGGGTCATCGTGTGGCAGCCTCGGGCCACGCCGAGGAGGTTGATGTCGAGCACCCGCTCCCAGTCGGCCATCGACTCCACGTCGATGCGCCCGCCGGTGGCGATGCCGGCGTTGTTGACCAGCAGGTCGAGGGAGCCCCACTCCTCGCGCACCCAGGCGAGGGCACCGTCCCAGTCCTGTTGCGAGCGCACGTCCAGCCGCCGGTATGCCGCACCGTCGGGCACGCTGTCGGGCCGGTCCTCGGCGAGGTCACCGACGAGCACGTCGTCACCGCGAGCCAGGAGCAGTCGGGTCAGGGCGAGGCCGAGGCCGGAGGCGCCTCCGGTGACCACCGCGCGACTCATCGGGTGGCCCCGATCGTGGCGGGGGTCGTCGATGACGTCCTGGAGCCATCGGTGTAGGGCCGGAGCAGGTGCCTCGCGACCACGCCGAGGTGCACCTCGTCCGGCCCGTCGGCCAACCGCAGGCTGCGAGCACCGGCATACGCGGCAGCGAGCGGGAAGTCCTCGCTCATCCCACCCCCGCCGTGCAGCTGGATCGCGAGGTCGATGACGTCGCAGGCCATCTGGGGCACGGCCGCCTTGATCTCGGAGACCTCCGACTGGGCACCCTCGACGCCCACCGTGTCAAGCTTCCACGCGGCATGGAGCACGAGCAGGCGCGACTGGTTGATCGCGATGCGCGCCCTGGCGAGCCGCTCCCGGTTGCCGCCGAGGTTGGCGATCGGCTTGCCGAACGCCACTCTGCTGGTGGAGCGTTCGCACGCGAGCTCGAGGGCCTTCTCGGCCAGGCCGATGAGCCGCATGCAGTGGTGGACCCGCCCGGGCCCAAGTCGTCCCTGGGCGATCTCGAACGCCCGACCCGGGCCGAGCAGCACGTTCGACGCGGGGAGGTGCACGGCATCCAGCTTCACCTGACCGTGGCCGAGGGGCTCGTCGTAGTGACCCAGCGCGGTGAGCATCCGCTCGACCGTGACACCGGGTGCGTCTAGCGGCACGAGCACCATCGAGTGCTGGCGATGACGGTGGGCGCTGCCATCGGTCAGGCCCATGAAGATGGCGAGCCTGCAGTCCGGGTGACCCGCACCGGTGGACCACCACTTGCGCCCGTCGACGACCACCTCGTCGCCGTCGATCGTGGCGGTGGCCTCCATGTTCGTGGCATCGCTGCTGGCCACGCCGGGCTCGGTCATCAGGAACGCGCTGCGCAGCCGGCCGTCGAGGAGGGGCACGAGCCACTGCTCCTGCTGCTCCGGCGTGCCGTACTTCAGCAGCACCTCCATGTTCCCGGTGTCGGGGGCGTTGCTGTTGAGGACCAGGGGCGCGAGTGGCGACCGGCCCATCTGCTCGGCCACCGTGGCGTAGTCGGTGTTGCTCAGCCCCGCGCCGCCGTCGGTGCCGAAGCGGGCGGCATACGCGTCGCCGTGACCAGCGGGGAGGAAGAGGTTCCACAGGCCCTGGCTGCGCGCCTTGGACTTCAGGTCCTCCACGACCGCGGCGGGCGGCCACGCGTCCTCCCCCCGGGCCCGACGAGCCGCGATCTCTGTCAGGATGCCGGGCTCGACCGGCTCCACCTCGGTGTCGATGAAGGCGCGCACGCGCTCGGCGAGGTCTGCGGCGCGAGGAGAGGGGGCGAAGTCCATGCCCTTGACCCTAGACGGTTGTTGAGCAATGCTCAATAGTATGGGTGCGGTGCCGAGGGTGCGGATGACTCCCGAGCAGAGGCGTCGCCAGCTCGTCGGGATCGGGCTGCGCAAGTTCGTCGAGCGCCCGGTGCAGGAGCTCTCCCTCGACGAGGTCGCGATGGAGGCCGGGGTGTCACGCGGGCTGCTCTTCCACTACTTCCCCACGAAGACCGACTACCACCGCGCCGTCGTCGAGGCGGCACGACGCCGGGTCGGGCGCACCGTCTCCCCAGACCCCGGCGCGGCCGGGGAGGTGGCGGTGCGCCAGGTCGTCGAGCGGTTCCTCGACCAGGTGGCCAGGCGGCGTGAGACCTATGTCGCGCTGGTCCTCGGCCAGGCCCCGATCGCGCAGGCCGCTGGCGATGCAGGGGTCCAGGGGGTGCGTGAGCACGTGACGGGCCTGGTGGCCGCCGCCACCGGCATCCCGGATGCCGCGCGGCCGGCCCTGCACGGGTGGGTCGCCTACCTCGAGGACCGCGCCCTCCAGTGGGCCGCCCTCGACACGGACGAGCGGGACCACGGCCACGACGCGCTGGTCGAGCACTGCGTGCGGGCGCTGTGGGCACTCGTGCGGGGGTGACGGTTGGGGGCTCACCTGCACCGCGGTCGCCGGATCAGGTCAGCGGGGTCAGCGCAGGGGGTTGAACGGCGCCAGCTCGGCAGGTGCGCGGCCGGTCACGATCTGCTCGGCCAACAGCCGGCCGGTGACCGGGCCCAGCGTGATGCCCCACATGCCGTGCCCGCCGGCGACATGCACCTCCGATGAGGTGGTGACGCCGATCAGGGGGAGGCCGTCGCGGGTGCACGGCCGCGAGCCGACCCAGTCGTCCTGGCGCTGGTCGAGGTCAACACCGCGCAGCAGTGGCCGGGCCGCGGTGACGATCGCCTCGATCCGACGCTGGTCCAGCGGAGCCGATGGTGAGCGGAACTCCATCATCCCGGCGACGCGCAACCGGTCGCCGAGCGGGGTGCAGGCCACCCTCTCCTGTGGGAAGTAGATGGGGCCGGAGGGCAGGTGCTCGACCGGGACGCTGAAGCTGTAACCGCGACCGGCCTGCACGACGAGCCGGATGCCGTACTGCCGCGCCAGCTTGTTGAGCCAGGTGCCTGTGGCGAGCACCACCGTGTCGAAGTCCTCCCGCGAGCCGTCGGCGAGGATGACGGTGGCGCGGCCCGGTGCGGTGTCCACCTGCGCCACGTCGGCGCCCTCCTCGATCTTGCCGCCGCGCTCGCGGACCGAGTCGGCCAGGGAGTTCACGAACTCGCCCGGGTTGATGAAGCGTTGGCCGTGCAGCCGGATGGCGGCGCCGATCTCCCGCGAGAGCGACGGCTCCTCGGCTCGCGCCTCGTCGCCGGTCAGCACGTCGAAGTCGATGGCCTGGCCGGCGGCGTGGATGTGCGAGATCTCCTCGAGCAGCACGGTGCGCTGCTCTGCGGTGCGGTATGCCGCGAGGAAGGGCGTGGCCGGGTAGGTCGGCGCCGCGACGCCGCCGTCGTGGAGGGCGTCGAAGGACTCCAGCGCCATCTTGTTGACGGGCACCAGCGCGCCCATCGCCCGCTTCCACCTGGCGGCGGTGCTGTGCCGGGCGAAGCCCATCATGAAGCGCAACAGGCTCCGGTTGGTCGTGGGTGGGACGTAGACCGGCGAGGACGGGCTGAGCACCGCCTTGACGCCGTACTTGAGCACGGCCGGCTCGGGCAGGGGCGTGGCGATCCCGGGAGTGAGCCAGCCGGCGTTGCCCCAGGAGGCGCCGGCCGCCACCTGGCTGCGGTCGAAGACCGTCACCTCGACGCCGTGCTCCTGCAGGAACCATGCGGTCGACAGGCCGACCATGCCGGCTCCCACGATGGCGACGCGCTGTGGGTGCTTGGACGAGGACGCGGGGACTGACTGGCTCACGGTGGCTCCTGAGGGGACGGCGATGCTCCGATCCTCCTGCTCGCGGGGGCCCAAGGCCCTGTGTTGTGACCACACGAGACGCTCCTTGGCTTGTGCTGGTGCCACAATGAGGCGGTGGTCACCGCTGAGGGTCTGAGCGCCGCGGTGGCCGGTGCCCTCATCGAGGTGACCTACGTCGGCGAGCCGCGAGCCATCTCGGACGTCGAGTTCGCCGACACCGATCCGGGGGCCGGCGTCGAACCGGGCGACCTGGTGCTGGCCATCGGGGTCACCGACGCCGACCGGCTCGCCGAGCTGGTGACCCGGGCGGCGGACGGCGCCGGCCTGGTGGCGAGGCTGCCGCTCGCCGGAGAGCAGGTGGTGCTCGACGCCTGCCGCCGCCACGACGTGACGATGCTCGGCCTGCAACCAGGGGTGGCGTGGTCGCACGCGATCTGGTTGATCCGGGGCAGCCTGGACCGGGCGGTGCTGCCACGTGGTCACGCGCCGCACGACGACGACGTCTACACGGACCTCTTCGCGATGGCTGACGCGGTCAGCGCCATCATCGGGGCCCCCGTCACCATCGAGGACGCCCGGTCGCAGGTGTTGTCCTACTCAACGGGTCAGGAACGGGTTGATCCGGCCCGGTTGTCGACGATCGTGGGTCGCAAGGTGCCGGCGCCGGTGATGGCCCACTTCCGGGCCCTGGGTGTGTATCGCAAGCTGGCCCGGTCCGACGACCCCGTCTTCGTGCCGGAGGGACCGGGCGGGGTGCTCCCTCGGTTCGTCGTCCCCGTCCGTGCGGGCAGCGACTGGCTCGGATCCATCTGGGCGGTCGTGGACGAGCCCGTCACCGGTCGCCGGTTGCGCGACCTCGAGATGGCTGCAGACGTGCTCGCGCTGCACCTGCTGCGGCTGCGCGCAGAGGCCAACTTCACCCGGCAGCTGGTCACCGAGCGGCTGCGGTCCCTGCTGCTCGGGGCGACCGACGCGACCGTGCCGGGGCTCGGCAGCGGCCCTTGGCGGGCGGTCGCCCTGGCCGGTCCCGACGTCACCCAGCCGCCGGCCACCCGCTTGCTCCAGTGGGAGTCCGTCTGCCGTCGTCACGGCTGGCGGGGCGCCCTCCTCGCCGACGTCGGGTCAGCGGTGTTCGCGGTCACGACCGCCGACGAAGACGGACCCGGCGGCTGGCCGTGGCTCCGGGAGCTGGTCGAGCAGGAACCGTCCCTCTCGGTCGCGGCTGGAGCGGTCGCCACCGAACCGGCGGGACTTCTGGCCTCCTGCGCGCAGGCCGTCGAGGTTGCCGCGGCCAATCTCCCGACACGAGCGGTCTCCTTCGAGGACGGCTGGGCCGCGGTCACCGTACGTCGGGCGGTCGGCGCCGTGGACCCGCGCACGCTGCCCGGTCCGCTTCAGGTTCTGCGCGAGCACGACACCCGGAACGGCACCGCCCTGGTGCAGACGCTCGCAGCCGTCGTCTCGCACTGGGGGCAGCAGAAACGAGCGGCCTCGGTGCTCGGGGTGCACCCCAACAGCGTGCGTTACCGGTTGGGCCGGATCGCCGACCTGGTCGAGCTGGACCTGGACGACCCAGAACAGCGCCTGGCGATCGCTCTGCAGTGCGCGGCGGCATCCTGACGGGTCGTCGCCGCGAACGGTGACGCGTGGCGCACGTGCAGTGCGGCGGTGGTCGGGAGGAGCACGCGCGAGGTGACCCCACGGCCATTGTCCAAGGACGAGATGACCCCGGAGGGTCAGCGTTGGGCTCGTGCGTGCCCGTCAGCAAGGAGCTCGGCGACGATCCCGGCATCCGCGTCGGCCAGCACGACCTCCACGGTCGACAGGGTCCTTCCCCACCAGCCCTCGCGGCACCACGTGTTCGCGCCGACAGCCTCGCGGATGCCGCCCTCGTCGAGCATCACCCGCAGCACGTCCGTGGTCGGAAGGGTCGCGAAGATCCGCTGTTTCGGTCCTCCGCGGAAGCTCGGGAACCCGTGGTGGTCTCGTTCGACGACGTCGACCATCGCGAGCGCCAGCACTCGCGCCTCATCTGCTGTCACCGCGTCACCGCGCGGTCCGCAGGCTCAACCGTGACCGGCACCCCGTTGAGCACGGCGTTGCCCGAGATCCCCTCGACGACAGCCGGATCGGTGAGGTCGTTGATCGACACACCAGGCATTCTGGCTGCGTGGCGCATCTGGATGCCGTCCGCCCGGTGGCCGTAACCGTGCGGCAACGAGACCACCCCGGGCATGACGTCAACGCTCGCGGCGACCTCGACGGTCACTTCTCCGGCAGCCGATCGCACCGTCACCGCTGAGCCGTCGGGGATGCCACGCTCGGCCAGGTCGTCGGGGTGCATGAGCAGCGCATGACGGGGGCGGCCACGGGTGAGCCGCGGGGCGTTGTGCAGCCACGAGTTGTTGTCCCGCTGGTGCCGACGTCCGATCAGCAGCACCCGACCGTCGTCGGACCCCCGGGCCGAGCTCGACTCCTCCATCGCGGCGAGGAGCCGTGGCACGTCGGCCAGCGCCACCTCCGTCGCGAGGTCGATGCGTCTGTCGCTGGTCCGCAACCGCGCGGGGAGCCGCGACTTCAGCGGCCCGTGGTCGGCACCGGCCGGCATCCGCGACAGGCGCCTCACGCTCAGCCCGGTGCCGGAGGTGCGGAGCAGGGCGTCGAGCTGACGACGTGGCGAGACCCGCAACCGTGCCTCGGCGCTCACGCTCGCCCGCGACAGGCGTGCCCGCCAGCCGGCCCCCCGCTCGCGCTGCACGGCGAGGCCCAGGTCACGGGCGATCTCCCAGTCGTGGCGTGCCCCGGTCGGCTTCGGGAAGAGCGCCTCCGACCACCTCGCGGTGTCGCGCACCGCCAGGGTGTGGAAGACGAGGTCGTAGTGGTCCCGCTCCAACGGGTCGGACGGGGGCAGGATGACGTCGGCGTGCCGGGTCGTCTCGTTGACATAGAAGTCGACCGCCACCATCGCGTCGAGGCCCTCCAGTGCCTCGGACAAGGAATGTCCGGCGGGTGTCGAGGAGGCCGGGTTGCCGGCGATCGTCAGCAGCGCGCGCACCTGCCCCACCCCCGGTGTCGCAATCTCCTCGACGAGGGCGGACACCGGCAGCTCGCCACCGAACCCCGGCAGCCCACGCACTCGCGAGCGCCGCCGCCCGAAGCCTCCGGGGGAGACCAGGTCGCGGCCGACGAGATCGACTGCAGGAGTAGTGAACATGGTCCCACCGGGGCGATCGAGGTTGCCGGTGAGGATGTTGATCGTCTGGACCGCCCACTGGCACAGCACGCCGAACCCCTGGGTCGACACCCCCATCCGACCGTGCACCGCTGCCGTCGGGGCTGCGGCGAGGTCCCGGGCGAGGGATCGGACCGAGGCCGCCGGCATCCCGGAGAATGTCTCCGCCAGCTCGGGGGTGAACGGTGCCACCGCAGAGCGCACGGCATCCAGTCCGTCGACGTAGGCCGCGGGGCGGGCCAGGTCGTGCCCCAGCAGCTCGCGCACGATCGCGAGGAGCACCGCGGCATCGGTGCCGGGTCGCACGAAGTGGTGCTCGTCGGCGACCTTGGCCGTCTCGGTGCGGCGCGGGTCGATGACGACGAGTCGACCTCCGCGAGAGGCGAGGTCGCGCCTGCGCTGGGGGAAGTCCGGCACCGTCCAGAGTGAGCCGTTGGAGGCCATCGGGTTGTGGCCGATGAGCACGAGCAGGTCGGTGCGGTCGATGTCGGGCACCGGCAGGAGGAACTGGTGACCGTAGAGCGCCCACGCGGTGACGTGGTGCGGCAGCTGGTCCACGGACGTCGCGGAGAATCGGTTACGGGTGCGAAGGAGCCTGAGCAGGGTGGGGTGGTGGGTCAGCGCGCCGAGGCTGTGCACGTTGGGGTTGCCGAGGTAGACCGCGAGCGCGTCGTCGCCGTGCTCACGCTGCACCCCCACGATGAGCGAGGCCGCCAGCGCGATGGCGTCGTCCCAGGAGATCTCCTCGAAGCCCCCGTCGGCCGTGCGCCGCACCGGGGCCCGAAGCCGGTCAGGGTCCTCGTGGAGGTCCTGGAGTGCGAGCGCCTTGGGGCAGATGTGACCGCGCGAGAGCGGGTCGGCCTCGTGCCCGCGCACCGAGGCGATGGCGCCGGTGGGGGCCAGGCGCACCTCGAGGCCGCACATCGCCTCGCACAGGGTGCAGGTGATGTGCCGCACGCCCTCGACTTCTTGCGCCTCAGCCACGTCGAACCCCCCGATCGGGGCGCGGCGGCGTGGGCTGAGCGCAAGAAGTCGGGGGGTGGGGGGTCATCGGGTGCGCGCCCGGAACTCGGGGGCGACCCTCTTGTAGGCGGCCTCCCGGGCGATCTTGGTGTTTCCCGAGGCCAGGAGGAAGGCCTGCTCGAGGCGCTCGCGCGCAAAGGTGCGCCGATCCCCCGAGCTCCAGGTGCGGTTGAACACCCGCTTGGTCGCGGCCACCGCGTCGGGCGAGCGAGCGCTGACCGCCTCGGCGAACTCGGCCGCCGCGGTGAGCGGGTCCTCGCAGACCTCGCTCGCCAGCCCGAGCTCGACGGCACGGGTGCCGCTCACGACCTCACCGGTCATCGCGAGGCGCTTCGCGACATCCATCCGCACCTGTTGGGAGAGGGCCTGGATGCCGGTCATGTCGGGCACCAGCCCCCACCGCGCCTCGAGAACGGACCACTTCGCGTCGGGGGTGGTGATCCGCAGGTCCGCCGCGAGGGCGATCTGCAACCCACCCCCGAAGCAGTGACCGTGGACCGCCGCGACGACCGGCACGGGGAGCCGGCGCCAGGCCCAGCAGGCCTCCTGGAAGAGGTTGGTGCCACGCCACGGCACCGGGATGAACGAGCGGGCCACCCTTCTCGGGTCAGCCATCACGGTGGCGAAGTCGAGCCCGGCGCAGAACGAGTCGCCTTCCCCGGCCAGCACCACGGCCCGCAGCGTGCGGTCTCCGTGCAGCTCGCGGGCGGTGCGCACCAGGTCCTGCAGGGTGTCCAGGGTCAGGGCGTTGAGCTTGTCGGGGCGGTCCAGTCGCACCTGGGCGACACCGCCTCGGACGTCGCAGGTCACGGGGCTCGGCATTCCGCCAGCCTACGGACCGCGCCCGCAACGGGGACCCCTGAGGGTGTGACCTGTGTCAGAGCAGGTGTGCGGGGCGCTCGGACCCGTTCTCGGTCGGTGCAGGGCCGACCGGGCGCATCGTGGCGCGATCCGGGTGCTCCCGGCGGTGCAGCAGCACCGAGATGCCCAGGATGAGCAGGCCTGGGATCGTGAGCGCGGCGCCGACCCATGCGGGTGCGGTGTAGCCCCAGCCCGCTGCGATCGCCATTCCACCGAGCCAGGCGCCGAGGGCGTTGGCGAGGTTGAGCGCCGCGTGGTTGCTGGCCGCCCCGAGCGTCTGGGCCGACCCGGCGACCTGCATGAGCCGCAGCTGGAGGTTGATGACGAGCAGCGAGGCCAGGATCGAGACGAGGAAGAGCACGACCAGCGCGGGCACCGCATACGGCGCAGCCAGCGCGAACGCGGCGAGCAGCACGCCCATCCCGGTCATCCCGAGGACCACCGAGCGCAGCACCGACCAGTCACCCATCCGCCCGCCGACGATGTTGCCGACGAACCCTCCGACTCCGAAGACCAGCAGGTAGAGCGGCACGGCGGAGGAAGGCAGGCCCGTGACCTCGGTGATGGTGGGCGCGATGTAGGAGTACATCGCGAACATGCCACCGAAGCCGATCGACCCCACGGCCAGGGTGAGCCAGACCTGGGTGCTGCGCAGTGCGCCGAGCTCGTTGCGCACGGTCTTGGTGTGGTCCGCCGGAAGGTGTGGCACGGCATACGTGATGAGCAGTGCTGTCGCGAGGCCGAGCACGCCGACGAGCCAGTAGGCGGTGCGCCACCCGAAGGCCTGCCCGAGCCACGTCGCGCCGGGCACCCCGAAGATGTTCGCGATCGGGATGCCGAGCATGACCCTCCCTACCGCGCGACCCGCCTGGCCCTTCTCCGCGAGGTCGACCGCGACGAGAGCCGCGACGCCGAAGAACGCGCCGTGTGGCAGGCCTGCGACGAACCTCGCCGCGACGAGGGACTCATAGGTGGGGGCGATGGCGCTGAGCACGTTGCCCACGCTGAAGGCGGAGATGAGGCCGATGAGGAGCGCCTTGCGCGGCGACTTCGCCCCGAGCACCGCCAGCAGCGGTGCACCCACCACGACACCTGCGGCGTAGGCCGAGATCGTGTGCCCGGCAGTCGGGATGCTCACGCCCACGCCGTCGGCGATCTCGGGCAGCAGGCCCATCGTGACGAACTCGGTCGTGCCTATGGCGATGCCACCGAGGATGAGGGCGACGATCGCGAGCACGGAATGGCGGGGCTGGGGCACCCATGGTGAAGGCATCCGCACCGTCCCGCATTCCCCATCGTGCCGGGTTCCTACGATGTGGGCATGCGCGCAGCCCAGGTGACCCGACTCGACGGCCCCGACAGCATCGAGGTCCTCGACCTTCCCGACCCACAGGGCCCGGGGGTGGTCATCGAGGTCGCGGCGGCCGGCGTCTGTTTCCCCGACGTGCTCCTCACCCGAGGCCAGTACCAGATCACGCCGGAGCTCCCCTTCGTGCCGGGGTCGGAGGTGGCCGGGCGGGTGCGGTCCGCGCCTGAGGCCAGCGGGTATGCCGTGGGGGACCGGGTGGCCGCGTTCTGCTTCCTCGGGGGTTTCGCCGAGGTGGTCGCGTGCGATCCCGCGATGGTCTTTCCGCTCCCGGACTCGGTGACGTTCGAGCAGGGAGGCGCGCTGCCGATGAACTACCTCACGTGTCACTTCGCGCTGCGCGAGCGCGGCCGGCTCGCCGCGGGTGAGACCGTGCTCGTCCAGGGCGCGGCCGGCGGCATCGGCACGGCCGCGGTCCAGCTCGCTGCCGCGTGGGGGGCTCGCGTCATCGCCGTGGTGTCGACCCAGGACAAGATCGAGACCGCTCGAGCCGCCGGCGCGCACGAGGTGGTGCTCGCCGACGGCTTCCGGGACGCGGCGCGAGACCTCACCTCGGGCCGGGGCGTCGACGTCGTGGTCGACCCCGTGGGCGGGGACCGCTTCACCGACTCGCTGCGCTCCCTCGCACCAGGCGGCAGGCTGCTGGTCATCGGTTTCACCGCCGGATCGATCCCCGAGGTCAAGGTGAACCGCCTCCTGCTCAACAACGTGTCCGTCGTCGGTGTGGGCTGGGGCGCGTGGTGGACCGGACCCGCCGGCCCGGGCACGGCATACCTCCGTTCCCAGTGGGAGGAGCTGCTGCCGCTGCTGGAGAGCGGCGCCATCTCCCCCGTCATCGGCGAGGTGCGCCCCCTCGACGACGTCGTGTCGGCGCTGACGACGGTGGACCAGCGTCGCGCCACGGGCAAGGTGCTGCTCGCCCCCTGACCCTCGCACCCCACCCGGTGGTGTCCGCTTCGCGGGCGCGACACCCGAAAGGCAGGACCATGCACTTCACGTCCGAGCAGCGCTTCGACGATGGTGTCCTCGAGCGTGAGTTCGTCCTCGGCGAGATCCCCGGAATCCTGTGGACGCCCGCAGCTGCCTGCGCATCCGCACCAGCGCGGCTGATCCTGCTGGGCCACCCCGGCGGACTGCACCGGATGCACCCCCGGCTGGTGTCCCGGGCACGCGATGGCGCGGCGGCCGGCTTCGCCGGGGCCACCATCGAGCTGCCGGGGAGCGGTGACCGGCCCCGTTCGGCCGCCGTCGACGAGGCCCGAGCCGACCTGCGCCGGGCGCTGGCGGCGGGCCTGCCCGTCGGTGACGACATCGTGGAGCGGCTCATCGTCCCACTGGTAGAGGCAGCGGTCCCGGAATGGCGGGCCGCCCTGGACGACCTCCTGGCGCTGCCGGAGATCGCCGGCCCGGTCGGCTGGTCGGGAGGGGTGATCGCCATCGGTCTCCGGTTGGCCCTCCTTGAGCCGCGCGTCGTGGCCGCCGTGCTCTTCGCCGGGAGCTACGTGCCCCGCACCATGTTCGAGGAGGCCAGGCGGGTCACCATTCCGCTCCAGGTCCTGCTCCAGTGGGACGACGAGGGCAACGACCGGCAGCTGGCGCTGGACCTGTTCGACGCCTTCGGTTCCACCGAGAAGACGCTGCACGCCAACATGGGCGGCCACACCGGCGTGCCACGATTCGAAGGGGACGAAGGGATCCGGTTCCTCACCCGGCACCTGGCCTGAGGCCGGGCCGACGGGGGGGCTCGGCGGGTGCGTTTCGTACGGTCAGGCGCAATAGGCTCGGGACCATGGACTTCCGCAACGCCTACGCCCAAGGCTTCGCCCGCGTCGCGGCGTGCACGCTGCCGGTCGCCCTCGCCGACCCTGCGACCAATGCCGAGCGCATCATCGAGCAGGTCCACGCCTGCCACGACGACGGCGCCGCGGTCGCGCTCTTCCCCGAGTTGTCCACCTCCGGCTACGCCATCGACGACCTCCTCCTCCAGGACGTGCTGCTCGACGCGGTCGACGCAGCCGTCGTCACCATCGCGGCGGGCACCGCGAAGCTGTTGCCCGTGGTGGTGATCGGCGCACCGCTGCGCCACGGTCACCGCCTCTTCAACTGCGCCGTGGTCATCCACCGCGGCGAGGTGCTCGGCGTCGCCCCGAAGTCCTTCCTGCCGACCTATCGCGAGTTCTACGAGAAGCGTCACTTCGCTTCCGGCGCAGGGCACCAGGGCGAGTTCATCGTGCGACCCCACTGGCCCGGGGCCGATGTCGACGGCGAGATTCCGTTCGGCCCCGACCTGCTCTTCACCGCCGAGGACCTGCCCGACCTCGCGGTGCACGTCGAGGTCTGCGAGGACCTCTGGGTGCCCATCCCTCCGAGCCACGAGGCGGCTCTGGCCGGGGCCACGGTGCTGCTCAACCTCTCCGCCTCCCCCATCACCGTCGGCCGCGCGCAGGATCGTCACGTGCTCGCGCGCTCTGCCAGCGCTCGGTGCAACGCGGCATACGTGTATGCCGCGGCGAGTGCCGGTGAGTCGACCACCGACCTGTCGTGGGACGGCATGACCATGGTCTACGAGATGGGCGACCTGCTCGGAGAGGGCGAGCGCTTCCCCGAGGGGCCGCGGCGCACCGTCGTCGACGTCGACCTGGACCGGCTGCGCCAGGAGCGGATCCGGCAGGGCAGCTTCGACGACAACGCCAGGTCGTATGCCGCTGACGACGGTGGGTTCCGCATCGTCCCCTTCCAGCTGCGGCCGCCGAGCGGGGACATCGGTCTGCGCCGGGTGCTCGACCGGTTCCCCTTCGTGCCCGACGACCCCGCGAGGCTGGCCCTGGACTGCTACGAGGCCTACAACATCCAGGTGTCGGGGCTGGAGCAGCGGATGCGGGCGATCGGCGGGGGTGATCCGGTGCGGATGCCGCGCATCGTCATCGGCGTCTCTGGCGGGCTCGACTCGACCCACGCGCTCATCGTCGCTGCGAAGGCCTGCGAACGCCTCGGCCTGCCCCGCACCCACGTGCTCGGGTTCACGATGCCCGGATTCGCGACGAGTGACTCGACCAAGGCCAACGCCATCGAGCTGATGACGGCGCTCGGCATCGAGTGGGAGGAGCTCGACATCCGCCCCGCAGCACGGCAGATGCTCGCCGATCTCGGCCACCCGTTCGGGCGGGGCGAAGAGGTCTACGACGTGACCTTCGAGAACGTCCAGGCGGGGCTGCGCACCGACTACCTCTTCCGCGCCGCCAACCAGCGTGGCGGCATCGTGCTCGGCACGGGTGACCTCTCGGAGCTGGCGCTCGGCTGGTGCACCTATGGCGTCGGGGACCAGATGTCGCACTACGGCGTGAATGCCGGTGTGCCAAAGACGCTGATGCAGCACCTGATCCGCTGGGTCGTCTCCTCCGGTCAGTTCGCCACGGCGGACGTCGACGACACCCTGCTCGCCATCCTCGACACCGAGATCAGCCCCGAGCTCATCCCAGCGCGCGACGGGGAGAAGATCCAGTCGACCCAGGACACCATCGGGCCCTACGCGCTGCATGACTTCACCCTCTTCCACCTGCTCCGGCGGGGTTACCGGCCGAGCAAGATCGCCTTCCTCGCCGAGCACGCCTGGCGTGACGTGGCGTCGGGGGCGTGGCCAGAGGGGTATCCGGAAGGTGACCGCACGGCATACGACCTCGCGACGATCCGAGGCTGGCTGGAGGTCTTCGTCAAGCGCTTCTTCGGCAACCAGTTCAAGCGGTCGGCGATGCCCAACGGCCCCAAGGTGCTCGCGGGAGGCTCCCTCTCACCGCGTGGCGACTGGCGGATGCCCTCCGACGTGAGCGGCCGCACCTGGCTGGCGGAGATCGACGCCACCATCCCCCCGTCCTGACCACCCCTCCCCCTCTCACCTGTCAGGGAGATGCGGGGGGTTGCTCCTCGCGGAGGCGAGGCTCGGTGCGTCGCTCGGGGTGGATGCCGCGCTTGTCCCGATAGAACGCCCGCACCTGGTCCATGTCCGCCACGACATCCGTGGTGGCTTTCATCATCGGCCCGAAACCCGCTGTGCGAGAGGGGCCGTCGATGAAGGCCAAGGCGATCGGAAGGTTCGCCGAGCGGGCGATCCGCCAGAATCCCGACTTCCAGTACTCGCCCTTCGTTCGGGTGCCCTCCGCCGCGAGGATCAGCAGGAAGGGCTCACCGCTGCGAGCCTCCGTCACGAGCGCGCGAACGACGGCTCCGGGATCGTCGCGGTCGAGGGGGATGCCGCCCAGCCGCGGCAACAGCCACCCCAGCGGGCCGCGGAACAGCTCCTTCTTGATGAGCACCCGAGGAGTGACCCCACCGCGCCACATGATGAGCAGCATCATCACGAAGTCCCAGTTGGACGTGTGGGGTGCACCGACGAGCACTCCGGTGCGCGGCACCTCACCCACCGCGGTCCACCCGGCGGCGCGGAGCACCAGCGCGGCGAGACGACTGCGCATCAGGACCCGCCGCGGGCGCCCGCGAGGGTGTCGAGAGCCGGTCCGTCGAGACGGAACCGTGTCCACTCGTCCTGGGCCACCGCCCCGATCGACTCGTAGAAGCCGATGCTCGGGGTGTTCCAGTCGAGCACCCACCACTCGAGCCGGTGGTAGCCGCGCTCGACGCAGAGCGCGGCCAGGGTGCGGAGCAGCTCCTGGCCCAGGCCCGACCCGCGCTGGTCGGGCGTGACATAGAGGTCCTCGAGCCAGATGCCGTGGGTGCCGGTCCACGTCGAGAACGACAGGAACCAGATGGCACACCCGACGACCACGCCATCGGCCTCGGCGACGTGCGCGAACACCGCAGGAGATCCCTGCTGCGGGAAGAGCGCCGCTCGAAGGCTCGGCTCATCGGCCTGCACCTCGTGCAGCGCCTTCTCGTAGTCCGCGAGCTCACGGACCAGTCCCGCCATGACGGGGACGTCGGCGGGGGTGGCGAGGCGGACACGCGAGGGAGTGGACGGCATACCGCTGATCCTCCCAGCCCGCCAGAATGGGGGCCATGACCACCACGCGGCGGATCGACACCTGGCTCACCGACATGGACGGCGTACTCGTGCACGAGGACGACCCGATCCCCGGTGCGAGCGACTTCCTGGAGGCCCTGAAGAGCTCGGGGCGCGAATACCTCGTGCTCACCAACAACTCGATCTTCACCCCCCGCGACCTGCGGGCCCGGTTGCTGCGCAGCGGGATCGACGTGCCCGAGGACCGCATCTGGACCTCCGCGCTCGCCACCGCCGACTTCCTCGACGACCAACGACCGGGGGGAACGGCATACGTCGTGGGCGAGGCCGGCCTCACGACCGCGCTGCACGACGTCGGATACGTGCTGACCGACCGGGACCCCGACTACGTCGTGCTCGGCGAGACCCGCACCTACTCCTTCGAGGGCATCACCAAGGCGATCCGCCTCATCGAGGCCGGGGCCCGGTTCATCGCGACCAACCCCGACCCCAGCGGCCCCAGCCCCGCCGGCACCCTTCCTGCCACGGGGTCGGTCGCCGCGCTCATCAGCACCGCGACCGGCCGGCATCCCTACTACGTCGGCAAGCCCAACGCGCTGATGATGCGCAGCGCCCTCAACCGCCTCGAGGCGCACTCCGAGACGACCGTGATGATCGGCGACCGGATGGACACCGACATCATCAGCGGGCTCGAGGCGGGCCTGCGCACCGTGCTGGTGCTCACCGGCTCCACGCGCGCCGAACAGGTCGAGCGCTTCCCCTACCGCCCCACCCGCGTGGTGGACTCCATCGCCGACGTCGTGCCGCTGGTCGCGGACCTCGCGGGGACGGACGAGCCGTGAGCACCGCAGACCCGATCCACCACCTCGCCGAGTCCGCGCACTGGGAGGCAGCTCTCCGCTCGGGCAGCTACAGCCGCTCGACGCTGGGGCGGTCACTGGAGGACGAGGGGTTCCTCCACTGCTCCACGGCTGCCCAGGTGAGCGGGGTGCTCGGCCGCTACTACTCCGGGTATGCCGGTGACCTCCTCCTGCTGACGATCGACCCCGATCTCCTGGAGGCGCCGCTGCACTGGGACGTCGCGAACCCCGTGACAGGAGAGGCGTTTCCGCACATATACGGGCCGCTCAACCCAGCTGCAGTCGTCGCCACGCGGCTCCTGGCCCCACCCCACGCGGCACCACCGGAGAGCCATGTGCTGCGCGCCGACGGGCTCGAGCTCGAGGTGCTCACCGCCGGTGCGGCCGTGCGTCGGTTGCGGGTGGCAGACGTGAGCCAACCGGACGGTTGGATCGACCTCGCGCTCGGTCACGCAGATCCGATGACCTACCGATTCGAAGGGGGATACCTCGGCGCGGTCGTCGGACGGGTCGCGAACCGACTGGCGGGCGGACGGTTCCCCCTCGAGGGGCAGGTGGTCCAGGTGCCGACCAACGAGGGCTCCAACACCTTGCACGGGGGATACGAGGGTTTCGACCGCGCCACCTGGTCGGTCGAGCACGTCGAGGCCGCACGCCTGCGCCTGACCCTGACCAGCCCCGACGGCGACGACGGGTTCCCGGGGCGGGTCGACCTCAGCGTCACGTATGCCGTGTCCCCGGGCGAGGTGCGCATCGACTACTCCGCCAGCGCCGATGCCCCGACGCCGTTCAACGTCACGAACCACACCTACGTCAACCTCGACGGCGAGGGCAGCGGCCCGATCGATGACCACCTCCTCCAGGTGCATGCCTCGGCGTTCACCCCGAGCGGTCCCGACCTCCTGCCGACCGGCGAGGTGCGTGCCGTCGACGGCACGCCCTTCGACCTGCGAGCGCCACGCCGCCTCGGCGACGTGCTGGCGCTCGACGACGAGCAACTTCGCCGGGGCCAGGGTCTGGACCACAACTTCGTCCTCGACGGCGCCTCCGGGGGGAGCGACGGACTGCGGCTCGCGGCCAGGCTGGAGGGTGCCAACGGGAAGGCGCTCGAGGTGTTCACTGACCAGCCGGGGCTGCAGGTCTACACCGGCGCCCACTTCGACCACACGGCGACCGGCCCGTCAGGGAGCACCTACGGCCCGCGAGCAGGGGTCGCGCTCGAGACCCAGGGTTTTCCCGACGCCCCGAACCACGACGAGTTCCCGGACACGATCCTGCGACCCGGCATCCCGTTCCACTCCACCACCATCTGGCGGATCAGCGGCTGACCGCACCCGACACTGCCTGTCGACGTGTCGGTTCAGCGATCGAAGACCGACCAGCAGATGTCGTTGCGCCGTCGTTCGTCCTCGAGCACGAGGTCGCGGATCGCCGTCGGCAGCTGGGCGCGCTGCCATGCGCACTCGCGGCTCCCGGCCGCTGCACGCTCCTCGATCGGCGCGGCGGCCTGCACAGCCTTGATCGCATAGGCGGCAGCACCGAGCTCATGCTCCGCCACGTGCCCGACGCACGCGGCCTGACCCGCGGAGTAGGCCGCGAACCGCGGCGCTCCGACGTGGGGTCGCGCAGCGCCCATCGCATGGCCGACGACAGCCCGAGCCTGCACCATCGCGACCTCGCCACGCGCCCAGGCGCGGGCGTGGGCGATGGCGTCCCGAGGCCGGGTGTCCGCCGGCTCCGCGGATTCGAAGAGGTGCAGCACGTGCTCCGCGCACGACGCGGCCCACACGGCGAGGAGGCGATGGTCCTCGTCGGTGAGCGTGCCGCCACGGCGGATCGTCACCAGCCGGGGATCGCGCACCGTCGAGAGGATCACGGCCGGGTCGTCAGCGAGAGCGCTTCTCGCAGGCGCGCGCGCTGACGGCCCACCGGGTCGAAGTTCGAGGGCTCGAGCCACGCGTCGAGGCGGGTCCGCACGGAGGGCCACTCACCGTCGAGCAGGGAGAACCAGGCGGTGTCGCGGCTGCGCCCCTTGGTCACCACCGCTTGGCGAAACACCCCTTCGAACACGTAGCCCAGGCGCTCCGCAGCAGCGCGCGACGGCGCGTTGAGCGCGTCGCACTTCCACTCCAGCCGGCGGTAGCCCAGGTCGTCGAACACGTGGCCCATCAGCAGGCGCTGGGTCTGCGTCGACGCCACGGTGCGCTGCAAGGGCGTGCCGAGGCAGATCCCACCGATCTCGATGACACCGTTGGCAGGGTCGATGCGCATCAGGCTGAGGAAACCGCACGCGAGCCCCTCGACGAGCACGGCATACGACACCGAGGTCTCGTCCGCGACCACTCCGGCCACCAGTTGCTCGGTCGCGGCGAGGTCACCGGGCCGCACCCACGGCAGGTAGGCCCAGTGGGCCTCACCGGTGCCTTCGTATGCCGTCCACAGCGCCTCCGCGTGGGCCGGGACGAGGGGCGCGAGCACGCACGCCCGACCGCTCAGCACGCTTCCTGGGGGCCACGGCCGCGGGATCCAGCCCACGACCGGCGGACCGACGGGCGCGTCGGGAGCGCTCACGGCGTGAGTGCCCCCGCAGGGAGGTCGAACCAGCGCAGGTGCTCGAAGTCCTCGGACAGCTCGGCCCGCTCCCCCGTGAGGTCCGGCGGCGTCGCCGCAGCAAGGATCGCCGCGCCGTCGCGCAGGTGCTCGGCAAGCAGGTCCTCGCCCCCCACGGCCTGCGCGTGCGGCATCGTGATGGTGCCGTCGGCGGCATACCCGATGTCCCGCAACCGGATCGGGGGCTCGACGACGCCATCACGGTGCCGCCAGCGACCGGTCATCGGTTCGAAGAGGTAGTCGCCCATCAGCCGCCACCCGTCGCGGGCGACGAGGCGCACGGCCTCGATGACGTAGTCGGCGACGGTGTCGGAGATGAAGTAGTTGAAGTTGACCCGTACCCAACCGGGCTTGATGCCCTCGCAGCCACCGGTGATCTCGCGCTCGAACTCGTGACTGCGCTCGAGGTCGATGCCGAGCAGCCGGTGACCGTAGGGCCCGGCGCACGAGCAGCCGCCGCGGGACTGGATGCCGAAGAGGTCGTTGAGCACGGCGACGACGTAGTTGTGGTGCAGATAGCTGCCCGACGGTGCCCGCACGACGAACGACACGATGGACAGCCGGGGTGCGTCGAGGTTGCCGAGGATCTCGATGCTCGGCTCCGCGCGCCAGGACCTCACGGCCCGGGAGAGGAAGCGCTCCTCGCACGCCCGGATCGTCTCCACCCCGACAGCCTCCTTGAGCTGGAAGACCAGCCCCGCACGGACCGACTCGATGATCGCGGGGGTGCCGCCCTCCTCCCGGTGCTCGGGATCGGGCAGGTAGGCGTGTCCCTCGGGGTTGACGTAGGCCACGGTGCCGCCGCCCGGCACGACCGGCACCCGGTTGGTGAAGAGCTCCCGGCGGGCGATGAGCACCCCGGGGGTGGACGGCCCGCCGATGAACTTGTGCGGGGAGAGCACGATCGCGTCCTTGTAGGCCGTGGGGTCGCCTCCCTCGGGCGCATTCATCTCGATGTCGACGTAGGGTCCCGCGGCAGCGAAGTCCCAGAAGGCGAGCGCGCCGTGCGCGTGGAGCAGCGAGGAGATGCCGGCCGTGTCGGACACGATGCCCGTGACGTTGGAGGCCGCGCTGAACGACCCGATCTTCATCGGCCGCTCCGCGAACTCCTCCAGCCGAGCGCGCAGGTCCTCCAGACAGACCCCGCCGTCGGCGTCCTGACGGATCGACACGACGTCGGCGATCGACTCACGCCAGGGGATCTCGTTGGAATGGTGCTCGTAGGGCCCGATGAAGACGACCGGGCGCTGGTCGACCGGGATGTGGTCGGTGAGGTGCCAGCGGTCCTCGAGCGTCGAGGGCACCCGCAGCCCGAGCACCCCGATGAGCTTGTCGACCGCTCCGGTGCACCCTGACCCCGCAAACACCACGACCGTGTCGTCGTCACCGTGCACCGCTTCACGGATGATCTGGCGGGCGTCCTCACGCAGGCGGGTGGTCTGCAGGCCCGTGCCGCTGCTCTCGGTGTGGGTGTTGGCATAGCTGGGCAGCACCTCGGCGCGGATGAAGTCCTCGATGAAGCCGAGTGCCCGCCCGGATGCCGTGTAGTCGGCATACGTCACCCGGCGCGGTCCGTAGGGCGTCTGCATGACGTGGTCCTCACCGATCACCGCGTCGCGAATCCGCGTGAGCAGGGCCGACCGGTCGGGAGGAACGGGCTGGTGGGCAGTCATGGGGCAAGGGTCCCACGCGAGGGTCGCGCCGCGCCACGGCCGCCGGCCCACGCAGGGTTCGACAGCCCTGGCCGGATTTGCACTGGAGTGCACCTATTTCCTACCGTGGTGCGGTGACCCCCACGACCACTGCCGGCCCGAGCCGGAGCCGCAAGCGCACCGCGACGCGGCTCGCCCTGTGCGACGCGGCCTACGCGGTGGTGCGCGATGCCGGTCTCGAGGGCCTGACCGCAGAGGCCGTAGCGGAGCGCGCAGGGGTGTCGCGGCGCACGTTCTTCAACCACTTCCCCTCGGTGGACTCGGTGCTGACGACCAGCTTGGACGACTTCTTCGCCTCGGTCGGGGAACGCCTGGCATCGCGCCCCCCGCAGGAGCCACTGCTCGACAGCATCCGTGCGGTCGTCACCGAGCCCGGCGAGGAACAGCTCGTCTCCCGGATCGCGGTCCTCGCCGCCGCCGGCGAGGCATCCCCCCAGGCCCGCGGACTGATCCTGGTCCACCTGCACGGCTGGATCGACTGGCTCGAGGGGTGGCTGCGCAGCCGTCTCGGGCCCGAGCCATCGGACCTGGTCATCGCGACCCTCGCCTCCGGGCTCGTGGGGGTCACCGAGGCCGCGTGGCGGGTCTGGTGGCGCGAGCGTGTCGCACTTGACGACACGGGCCTGGGCGCCGAGGCGAGCCACTCCCTCGCACAGGCCTTCAACGAGGCCATCGACCTCCTTCGGGACGGCCTGGACCCCGAGCACCTCGCCATCGCGGACCCACCTCCCCGTACCTGACGCCCCGCGCCCGACCCTGACCCCTTGCCCCAGCTCCCCTCCTGATTCGGAAGGTCCCCATGTCCTCCCTCCTCCACCGCCTCGGTCGCTGGTGCGCCACGCACGCCTGGCGCGTCATCGGTGTGTGGCTGGTGCTGCTCACGATCGTGGGGGCCCTCGCCGCCACCGTGGGCCAACCGCTCAGCGACAAGGTGTCGATCCCGGGCACGAACTTCCAGAAGGTGCTCACCCAGCTCGGCGAGACCGTGCCCGAGGCCGCCGGCGGAGTCGGAACCATCGTGCTGCAGAGCCGCGACGGTGCCTTCACCGACGCCCAGCGGGGCGCGATCGAGCAGACCTTCACGGCGTGGGAGGCCGTCCCGCACGTGGCGCGCGTCAACGACCCCTTCGCTGCCCAGAGCCAGCTCGACTCCACCGAGGCCCGGCTCGCCGACGGCGCCGACCAGGTCGAGCAGGGTCAGCGCAAGCTCGACGACGGCGCCACCCAGCTCGCCGCGGCACGGGGCCAGCTCCAAGGCGGGGAAGCCGTGCTCGCCCAACTGGAAGCAGCCAATCCAGACGACCCGGCCATCGCGCCGTTGAGGTCCCAGCTCGAGGACGGGCGCGCCCGGCTCGAGGAGGGCGAGGCACAGGCCGCGAAGGGCGCCACCGACCTCGCCGCCGCCCGACAGCAGCTCGAGGACGGGCGCACCGTCGCGACCGCCACCGAGGGCACCCGGCTGGTCAGCGAGGACGGCCGGTCTGCCGTGGTGCAGGTGCAGTTCGACGGCGACGCCCAGTCGGTGCCCGTGGAGGACCGGGCCATGATCCCCTCGACCGGGGACCCGATCCTGTCGGCTGCCGGAGTGACCGCCTCCTACAGCGTCGAGATCACCCAGAACACCTCTCTCGTGGGCCCGGGCGAGGTGCTGGGGCTCAGCGTCGCGGTGCTCGTGCTCATCGGTGTCCTCGGCACGCTGGTGGCCGCCGGCCTTCCCCTGCTCGTCGCGCTGCTCGGTGTCGGCGTCGGGCTCGGCGGCGCGATCGCGCTCACCGCGCTCGTCGACCTCAACTCGACCACCCCGGCGCTGGCGCTCATGCTCGGGCTCGCGGTCGGCATCGACTACGCCCTCTTCATCGTCAACCGACACCGCGCCCAGCTGGTGCGCGGTGACGGCGTGGTCGACTCGATCGCGCGCGCCGTCGCGACGGCGGGCAGCGCGGTCGTCTTCGCGGGAGCGACGGTGGTGATCGCGCTCGCAGCCCTGGTGCTCTCCGGCATCCCGATCCTCGCCCAGATGGGCGTGGTCGCGGCCGTGACCGTGGCGATCACGGTGCTCGTCGCGATCACGGTGAGCCCGGCTGTCCTTCGTCTGATGGGCACCCGGGTGTTGTCCCGACGAGCCTGGCGCGCCGCGGGATACGACACCCCCGGCGACGCCACCGGCCGCACCACCACCGCGGGCGTGCGCGAGGAGGAGCACGGTGGGTGGTACGTCCAGATGGTGACCGCCAAGCCCTGGCTCACCGTGTTCGGCGTCATCGCGCTGCTCGGAGTCGTGGCCCTGCCTGCGACCCAGCTCCAGCTCGGGCTCCCAGACGGCGGCAGCGAGCCGGCCGGGTCCAGTGCCAACACCGCATACACGAGGATCGCCTCGGAGTTCGGCCCCGGCGTGAACGGGCCGATCATCGCCCTGGCGACCCTGCCAGGCACCGACACGCCCCGCACCGATGCGGACGTGCTGCACGAGCAGGCGCGCATCGCCAGCGCCATCGCCGAGGTCGACTCGGTCAACAGCGTGCTGCCCTTCGGGGTGAGCAAGGGCAAGGACACCCTCGCCTTCCAGATCGTGCCGACCACCGGGCCCGCCGACCCGCAGACCAAGGCGACCCTGCGGGCCATCCAGCTCCGCGGTGACCTCCTGAAGAGATACACCAACACCGAGATCGGGCTGACCGGTGCCACCGTGGCCAACGTCGAGATCTCCGAGCGGCTCGGGGCCGCACTGCCCGCCTACCTCGCGGTGGTCGTCGGCCTGTCACTGGTCATCCTCATGCTCGTGTTCCGCTCGATCGTCGTCCCCGTCATCGCGACCGCAGGCTTCCTGCTCTCGGTCGCTGCGGCGTTCGGCGCGACCGTGGCGGTGCACCAGTGGGGGTGGCTCGGTGGGGTCTTCGACGTGACGCAGCCTGGTCCGCTGTTGTCGTTCATGCCGATCATCCTCATCGGCGTGCTCTTCGGTCTCGCGATGGACTACCAGATGTTCCTCGTCTCGGGCATGCACGAGGCCCACGCGCACGGACAGGACTCCCGCACCGCCGTGCGCACCGGCTTCGTGCACGGCGCGAAGGTCGTCACCGCGGCCGCCGTGATCATGACGTCGGTCTTCCTCGGCTTCGCCTACAGCCACCTGGTCATGGTCCGGCCGATCGGCTTCGGTCTCGCGGTGGGCGTCCTCGTCGACGCGGTGCTCGTGCGGATGACGCTCACCCCGGCCGTGATGCACCTGCTGGGTGATCGCGCCTGGTACCTCCCGAGGTGGCTGGACCGACTCCTGCCCGACCTCGACGTCGAGGGGGTCAAGCTCACCGAACGACTCGACGCCGAGCGAGGAGACGCAGCGCGATCCGTGCCCGAGGCTGCGCCGGTGGGCTGAGGTCGCTCAGCGCGGCAAGGCCCGGCGCGGCAGCATGCTCGGGTGCGAGATGAGGTGGGTGAGGAGCTCCACGGCGCGCTCCGCGGCCGGGTTGGGTGACCCGAGGTCGCGCAGGACCGCGGCGATGTGGCGCACCGGCGCCGGTGGCGAGATCGTGAGCCGGACCACGGATGCCGGGAGGGTGGCGGCGGCGAGCCCGGGCAACACCGAGATGCCCACGCCCGCGGCCACGAAGCTCATCGCGGTGTAGTGGTCCTGGGCCTGGACCGTGAAGCGCGGGCGGAACCCCATGGCGTTGCAGGCCGCTACCACGATGCGGTGGCCGACCGACGTGGGGTAGTCGTTGCTCACCCAGGTCTCACCGCGCAGGTAGGTCAGGGCGATCTCGCTCTCCTCCGCGAGCGGGTGGCCTCGAGGCACGATCGCCACGAAGGGGTCCTCGATGAGGTCGATGCGCCGATAGCCGGTGGGCAGTGAGCTGTCCGGCGGGTCGAT
>JBDSNZ010000216.1:0-3838 GCA_039915055.1 Ornithinibacter sp. | reverse complement strand
CGGCGCTGGTGACGACGCTGACCGCATCTGGTCGCAGCTCGGCGAGGCTCCGTGCGTGTCTCGCCTCTTCCCACATCCCCGTGAGCGCGGACAACGGAGCGGCGTCACTGATGCCGACCGCCAGCGGGGTCCGGGCGACGCTCGGTGCCAAGCGGTGGAGTGCCGTCCTGAGCCGGTCGGGAAAGCCGGGGTCGGTGGCCTGCACCAGTGCAACGATGCGTCCGCCCGGCCCGGACGCCACGACCGAGGCTCCGACGTGGCGCGCCACGTCGGAGATCACCGATCGGGCCGCCTCTCCCCACTGGTCGCCGCCGAAGCTGGCGACGACCACGGCCAGCGGTTCGTCCGGGTCCAGGCCCGCTCGACGGAGCTGCACGACGGTCTCTGGACGGTTCGCGGTCCCCTCCACGACGGAGGCGACCAACTCCTCGGCCACCGACTGACCGGCCCGCGCTGTCTCCTCGCGTCGGGCCTGTTCCAGTTGGACGATGGCGGCGAGCTCGCTGACGGCGTCGACCGAGGATGCCGGCCACGTCTCGAAGTCCCCCTTGACGACGATCATCCACGATGTGGCCCGTTGGCCGAATGCTGGACCGACACCGAAGATCGAGTACTGACCGTGCGAGCCGCGCTCGACTCCCTGGCCAACCACCGAGGGGGCGGCACCGGACGACTCGGTCGACACCGACACCGACACCGTGGTCGGGAGCCGGTGCGAGGTCAGGAACGCCCGGGTCACCTGGTCCACGTCCGCGTCAACGAGGAAGGACGGGCCGGCGGAGAGGTGTCGGCCCGTGGAGGTGAGCACGCAGCACACCACGTCGTTGTCGACCGAGACCCCACGAATGAGGTCATCCAGCGTCTGACCCTGTGCGACGGCAGTGAGCATCTTGCGGTAGCGGCCCAAGGTCGCTTCAAGACGTTCACCGCGCGCGGCCGAGGAGGCGCTCGAGACAGCCTCGTTGATCTGGGTGAAGGAGACCTCGACCGGCACGGCGAACAGCAACAGGTCGTGACGGCTGAAAGCCTCGACGACATCGACCGGTACCTCGCCGAACAAGGCCTCCCCCGCCGCAAGACCAGCCGCTCCCGCCGCCGCGAGGTTCGCCGCGTAGGTTTCGCTGTCCTCCGGGCACGATCTCCACACCAGACCGCTGACCACGAGCTCACCGCCGTCGAGGTAGCGGCTCGGGTCGATGAGGTCCGAGGAGTAGGTCAGTCGCAGTGGGCGATCCAGGCTGTCTTCGTCACCGTGCAACAGCGTCAGCGAGAAGTCAGGCATGGAGAGCAGGTCGCGCATCCTCATCGGAGGAACATACAACCGGAGGGGATGCCCCGTCACAGGCTTCGGTGCGATCTTCCGCTGTCGCCGACTCCGCTGCGAGCAGTTGGATGACGGGGTGATCATCATCGAACACGCCCACCTGCTCACGATGGACCCCGAGCGCAGCGAGCTCCCCGACGGCCACGTCGCCGTCGAGGGCAACCGGCTGGTGAGCGTGGGGCCCGGCCCAGCCCCTGAGGAGCTGCGCTCACGGGCGGAGCGGGTCATCGACGGCACCGGGTGCCTGCTCACCCCCGGTCTGGTCAACACTCACCACCACCTCTACCAGTGGGCGACACGTGGGATGGCTGTCGACTCGACGCTGTTCCAGTGGCTCACCACCTTGTATCCGGTGTGGGCGGGGATCGACGAGGACTGCGTGCGCACTGCGGCGCGAGGGGGCTTGACGTGGCTCGCGCAGACGGGCTGCACCACCAGCACCGACCACCACTACGTGTTCCCGCGCGACGGGGGTGACCTCCTCGGTGCCGAGATCCAGGCGGCCGCCGAGGTGGGGCTGCGCTTCCACCCGACCCGTGGCTCGATGGACCTCGGCGCCAGCGACGGAGGCCTCCCACCCGACGACGTCGTCGAGGACCGCGACACGATCCTGTCCGCCACGGCCGACGCCATCGCGCGATGGCACGACCCCTCCCCGGGCTCGATGCTCCGGATCGCGGTCGCGCCCTGCTCGCCGTTCTCCGTGACGGGAGACCTCATGCGCGAGTCCGCCCTGCTGGCACGCGAGCACGGCGTGCACCTGCACACCCATCTGGCCGAGACCACCGATGAGGATGCCTTCTGCCGGGAGCGCTTCGGGGCCTCGCCGCTCGACTACGTGGAGGGCCTGGGCTGGACCGGTCCCGATGTCTGGTTCGCCCACGGCATCCACTTCGACGACCAGGAGGTGGCCCGCCTGGGCGCCACCCGCACCGGCATCGCCCACTGCCCGACCTCCAACGCCCGGCTCGGTGCCGGCATCGCCAGGGCACGAGACCTGCGAGAGGCCGGCGCCCGGATCGGGATCGGGGTCGACGGTGCCGCCAGCAACGAGGCGTGCTCGATGATCGACGACGTGCGACACGCACTGCTCTTCGCTCGGGCCCGGGGCGGCCCGCTGGCCCTCAGCGTGCGGGATGCCGTGGAGATGGCGACCCTGGGTGGGGCGGCCGTGCTGGGTCGCAGCGATGACATCGGGTCCCTGGAGGTCGGCAAGCTCGCCGACCTCGCCCTGTGGGACCTGCGCTCACTGGCCCATGCCGACATCGACGACCCGGTGGCAGCGCTGGTCCTGGGTGCAACGCCACCCATCCGGCTGCTCCTGGTGGACGGACGCCCCGTCATCGAGGACGGCGCCCCGGTCACCGTCGATCCGGAGAGCCTGGCCCGCAAGGCCGTCACAGCGCATGCCGCCCTGCTGAACCGCACCCCCTCCCCCACCACGTAGCTCCCGGGGCGGGGTCAGGGCCTCGAGGCGCTGATGACCCGCACCCGGTCCGCCCCGAGCCGGCCGGTGTCGGGAAGCAGCGCGGCATACGTGGAGGGCACGTGAACCCTCGCGGCTGAGAAGCCGCAGGCGAGCAGGGCTGCCTCCGCAGCGGGTGCGTCCTCGAAGTGAAAGTGCACCCGCCCGCGCACCGCCACGCCGAGCCCTGCGGCAACGAGCCGGTCGAGGGGGCCGGCGACACCGTCGAGGTGCAGGTCGGAGAAGTAGCAGACCCGACGAAAGGAGTCAGTGGCCGAAACCAGACGGCTCCACAGGTCGAGCACGGCATCGGTGGGGAAGTAGTTGATCAGGCCCTCGGTGACGACGGCGACATCCTGAGGGGGGTCGATCGAGGCGAACACCTCGTCGAGCGAGCCTGCGAACACGTCAGCCGCCTCGACGCGCAACCGCCGGCCGTCCTGGGCACCGATGCGCAGCAGCCGCTCCCGCTTGCGCTCGGCCATGGCCGGCAGGTCGACCTCGACGTAGTCCAGCGCGGGGAAGCGGCGCGTCATCCGCAGGCCGCGGGGGCTCAGGCCGGCTGCCAGCTCGACCACTGTGGTGACCCGTCCCGCCTCGATGGCCTCGACGAGCAGGTGGTCGATGAGCTGGTGGCGCGCCAGCAGGAACGTCTCGAGGCGCAGTGCTCCGACCCGGTCGAGCGCACGCCCACGCGCCGCACCCACCCGGCCGGCGAGTCGGGCCACGGGGCTGTCCAGCGCGGGCTCGCCCAGCCCGGCTGACGTCCACACATGGCTCGTGAACAGGGCCGTCGGTGAGATCGCGGCCGACCCGCGCTCGCACCTCGTCGACCCGACCATCCCCTGACCGTACCCGCGCCCCGGAACTGCGGCGAGAGTCCGTGAACGAGCACCCGCTACGGTGGCGGCACACCGCCGAAGGGAGACCCGATGGACGATCAGCACGACTATGACGTCATCGTCATCGGGTCCGGCATCGGCGGGCTCGCTGCCGCAAGCATCCTCGCCGAGCTCGAGCACAAGCGGGTGCTCGTCCTGGAGTCGCAC
>JBDSNZ010000129.1:0-4496 GCA_039915055.1 Ornithinibacter sp. | reverse complement strand
AGCTGGTCGCTGGCCTTGAGCGCCTCGGGGCTGAAGGTGTCGGTCCACAGCAGCACCCGGGTCTGGACGTGGCCGAAGATCAGGTATGCCGTGTACGCGCCGGCGCAGAACAGGGCCAGGCCGATGGTGATCCACGAGACCCGCTCGGTGGCGACGTAGAGCATCGCGACGAAGAGCCCGAAGAACAGCAACGAGGAGCCGAGGTCGCGCTCGAAGACCAGCACGGCCAGGCTCGCGAGCCACGCCAGCAGGATCGGCGCCAGGTCACGGGCCCGGGGCAGGGTCAGACCGAGCACCTTGCGCCCGGCCACCGACAGCGCGTCGCGGGTCTGCACGAGGTAGCCCGCGAAGAAGATGGCGAGGGCGAGCTTGGCGACCTCGCCGGGCTGGAAGGAGAACGGACCGACCTGGATCCAGATGCGCGAGCCGTAGATCGTCTTGCCGACACCGGGCACCAGCGGCAGGAGGAGGAGGAGGAACCCGACGACACCGGCGAGGTAGGTGTAGCGGCGCAGGATGCGGTGGTCACGCAGCACGACGAGCACCGCCGCCGCGACGACCACGGCGAGGGTGCTCCACACCAGCTGGCGCAGGGCGACCCCCTCGGCGATGGACGTGCCGTTGGCGATGTCGATGCGGTGGATCATCACCAGGCCGAGCCCGTTGAGCAGAGTCACGATCGGGAGCATCAGCGGGTCGGCGTAGGAGGCCTTCCACCGGAGCACGAGGTGGAAACCGAGTGCCAGGGCGAGGAACCCGCCGCCGAGCCCGAGGGTGCCCGGCGGGATGGTCTCGGAGGTGGCGAGCCCGAGGTTGACCCACGCGAGCCCGACGATCCCGACGGCGGCGACGAGGAGCACCAGCTCCACGTTGCGTCCGCGCCGCGGCGCGAAGGAGGAGACGACACTCATGCGGGTGGGGGCACGGTCGGGCTCGAGCCGGGCTTCGGCGGAGCAGGAGTGGTGGGTCCCGGCAGGATGGGCCCGGTGGGGCTGGGCGAGGGGGTCGCCGAGGCGGAGGTCGAGGGTGTGGGGGTCGGGATCGGTTGCGTCCAGGTCGAGGGCACCGTGCGGCACACCTCGCCGTGTGCCATCGCCCAGCGACAGGCCTGGGCCTGCAGCCGGAGCTCGGCGACCCGGCCCTCGGCCTCGGCACGGTCGGCCACCTCGATGCCGCCGCGCAGGGAGTCCTGGTAGGACGAGGGCAGGTCGTCCAGGGAGATCGTCGTGGAGTACTCGACCGAGGAGAGCGACAGCGGTCCAAGGTCCTGCTCGACGCCGCGGAACACGGTGACGACCTCGCCGTCGACCCCGAGGTAGAACTGCTGCTGGGTCCAGGCCCACGCGGCATACGACCCGCCCGCCAGCACCACGACGGTCACCACCGCGAGAGCTGCCACCCGCAGGACCAGCCCGCGCTTGGAGGCGGGGCCCTCCTCGGCGAGCGTCAGGTCCTCGCCGTCGGTGCCCGTGCTCACGGTCCTGCTCAGGGCGGCGGCCTTGGCCGCTGGTGTGGTGGGGATCGGCGTGGTGCCGGTGTCACGCACCGCCGCGGCGCCTACGACCTGCGGCTGGGTGGGTGGCGCGGGGACCTTCGTGAGGTTGACCAGGTCGCCGATGACGATCGTCACGTTGTCCGGCGCGCCCGCCTTCAGGGCGAGGGCCACGAGTCGATCGGCGCACTCCCCGGGGTCGGCGACAGTGGTGAGCACCTCGGCGACGGTGTCGCGCGCGACGTAGTCGGTCAGCCCGTCGGAGGCGATGAGGTAGCGGTCGCCGGCCCGGCCCTGGCGCACGACGAGGTCGGGCTCGTCCTCGTCCGCACCGGTGAGCACGCGCGTCACCAGCGAGCGCTGGGGGTGGTTCTGGGCCTCCTCCTGAGTGATCCGCCCCTCGTCGACGAGTCCCTGCACGAAGGAGTGGTCCTTGGTGATCTGGGTGACCTGCCCCTCTCGCACCAGGAAGGCGCGGGAGTCGCCGATGTGGGCCAGCACGATGTTGTCGCGCGAGCGCAGCATCGCGATGAGCGTGGTGCCCATGCCGTCGAGGCCCGGCTCGTCATGGATCTGAGCTCCGAGCTCGGCGTTGGCGGTGTTGATCCGGTCCAGGAGGGACTGGCTCGCCTCGCGCCCGCTCAGTGCCTCGTCGTCGAGGTCGACGAGCGCGGCGATGACCGTGGAGCTCGCGATGTCGCCACCGGCGTGCCCACCCATGCCGTCGGCCATCGCGAGCAGGTGCGGCCCGGCATACCCGGAGTCCTCGTTGTTGGTTCGGACCATGCCCACGTCGGAGCGCGCGGCGTAGTGGAAAGCAAACGGCATGGTCTACCTCTGGAGCTCGACGACGGTCTGCCCGATCCGCAGGACGCTGCCGACGGCGACCTCGCGGGGCTCGGTCAGCCGGGTCGTGCCGAGGAAGGTGCCGTTGGTGGAGCGCATGTCCTCCACCAACCAGGTGCCGTCGGCCTCGTAGATGCGGGCGTGGCGGCCGGAGGCGTAGTCGTCGTCGAGGACGAGCGCGCACTCGGGGCTGCGGCCGATCAGCGTGCCGGAGGAGCGCAGCGGGAGGGTGGTGCCGACCAGTGGGCCTGCCGTGACGACGAGGCGCGTCGGGCCCTTGCGACCTCGTAGACCCCCGGTGCGCCCGCCCCGCGGGGCTGCGGGGGGCGCCGCCGGCACCGCGGGGAGCCCTTGGGCGGGCGTCGCTGCGCGGGGGGCGGCGCGGGGGGGCCGACGCTTGACCGTCGTGCCGTAGAGGTCGCCGCGCAGCACGCCGGCGAGGGCGAAGACGAAGACCCAGAGCAGCACGAGCAGCCCGAACCTCATGAGGGTCAGGGTGAGCTCACTGAGCACGGGTCACCTCCGGCCGGCCCGGAAGGTGATCGAGGTGCGACCCACCGTGATCCGGTCACCGTCCCGCAGGTGCTCGCTGGTGATCCGCTCGCCGTTGACGAAGGTGCCGTTGGTGGAGCCGAGGTCACGCACGGTGGAGACGAAGTGCGGCCCGTCGGTGGTGACGCGAAGCTCGCTGTGCCGGCGAGAGATTCCGGGGTCGTCGAGGATGATGTCGGCACTGTCGTCGCGACCGAGGATGGTCATGGCGCCCATGAGGGGGTAGCGCTCGCCGTCGACGTCGAGCCAGGGACGGTCGGCGGGGTTGGCGCGCTTGGGCCTCGCGGGTGGTGCGGGCGCCTGCGCTGGTGGACCATGGGCTGCGGGGGCCTTCGCCGCGGCGGCCGGTGCATCGGCGCGGGCCCATGCCGGATCGGGGCTCGGCTCCGGGGGCGCAGGTGCCGGGGAGGGTGCAGGGACGGCGGACGGCGGCGACGCACCGGCATTCCCACGACCGTTGCCCGCGGCATTGCCCGCGGCATTGCCGCTGTCGGGCTCCGCCGGTGGTCTGAGGGTGCGGTGCTGCCCGGTCATCCCCGTGGCGCGTGGCCGCGATGCCTTCGAGGGGCGCAGCCGGAAGACGCCGGTCTCGAGGTCGTCGTGCTCCTCGAAGATGATGTCGATCGGGCCGGCGGGTTGATAGCGCTGGGCGTCGCAGTGCTCCTCTGCAGCAGCGACGAGGTCCATCTCGACACCGTCGAGGTCGGGGGCCAGTCGGTCGTAGTCACCCGGGGAGAGCTCGATCGTGAAGACGTTGGGGACGATCGCGCGACCGGAGCTCGTGACTGCCCGGTCGTCCATCGCGCGCCGGATGTTGCTGGCGATCTCGACGGGGTGCACCGCGGAGCGCAGGTGCTTGGCGAACGTGCCTTGCACGGCACGCTCGATTCCCGCCTCGAGGCGGTCCAAGAGACCCATCGGCGCACCTCCTCCACGTGGCTGGGGCCGTCGGTCGGCTTCGCAAGACTATCCGCCGACGCTGGGCGTCCCCTGCAAGCGGGGCCTAGCGTGGACCCGTGGATGACGGTGTGCAGGTGATCACTCCCCGCGAGGTGCCGCTCGGCGGGCCGAGGGCGATGACGGTGCGGCGCACCCTGCCGGCGCGCGAGCGGTCATTGGTCGGGGCGTGGTGTTTCGTGGACCACTACGGCCCGGACGACGTGTCGGTCAGTGGCGGGATGGACGTGGCACCGCACCCGCACTGTGCCTTGGCAACCGTGTCGTGGCTCTTCAGCGGCGAGGTCGAGCACCGCGACTCGATCGGCACGGTCGCGGTGGTCCGGCCCGGCGAGGTCAACCTCATGACGGCGGGTCGTGGCATCTCGCACTCGGAGGTCTCCACCCCGGGGACGACCGTGCTGCACGGCGCCCAGCTGTGGCTCGTGCTCCCCGAGGAGTCGGCAGCGGTGGCGCCGCGATTCGAGCACCACGTGCCGGAGGTGGTGGTGCCGGCGACCGGGGTGCAGGCGCGGGTGTTCATCGGGTCGGCGTTCGGCTCGACCTCCCCCGTGCGCGTGGAGTCCCCGCTGCTCGGCGCCGAGGTGGTCCTGGAGCCGGATGCCGCGCTCGAGCTGCCGCTGCCGGGTGGCTTCGAGGCGGCCGTGCT
>JBDSNZ010000127.1:0-19054 GCA_039915055.1 Ornithinibacter sp. | reverse complement strand
AGCAGGGCGCCGGCGGCGGCGGCGAAGCGCATCGCCACACCGGCCATCAGGGCCACACCGATGGCGGCCAGCCCGGCCATGAACAGCCAGTCGGCCCACGCGGCGCCGGCGAAGCTCTGGTAAAAGTCAGCTAGCGGTCCGGAGGTGGCGTTGCCCAGGAAGCCCTTGGTCGGGGACCCGCCGTTGACCCAGGCGCCCTTGCTGGGTGTCTCGTGGCCCAGCCCGAAGAGCTTGTCGACGAACGCCCAGAGGAAGACCCAGCCGAGGCTGAGCCGCAGTGCGCCCAAGACGAAGGGCAGCGCGCGCGAGCTATTGGTTCGGGTGCGGCTGGTCGTCTCCGGCCGGTGGGTGGCGTCGCGATCCTTCTCGACCTGCGAGCGGCTGATGGTGCTCATGATGGCTCTCCCGAACTGGCGCCGCCCGCCGCTGACTGCGCCGTGCTGGCGAGACAACCCTGTCGCGACGGGACGGGCTCGATCAGGGCCGAAGGTCCCGACATCGTTCGAGGGTTCCGACTCCCCATGGGGTGCAAGGCCCCTCGATGCCCGAAAGATGCACACGACAGGGGTGATGCAAACTCTCCAAGGCGGACTGCAATGTCTCGAACGACACGGGAGGACGTTCGCCTCCGCCAGCCGCATCGGCGACGGGTGAGGTCACCGTCATGACCCAACTCACCACTCAGAGAGCGCCTCGTGTCCTCACCGAGGGCGGGCCTTCTGCGCGCGGCGACCGTGCACACTGCGTCCTGGGAGCCTCGAGCTGACCACTGGAGCCTCCGCATGACGTGGGGGGGTCCCGCTGACGTTGCGCGCCACGGCTCCGCGCTGGGCTACCGGTTCGCGTCCTGACGGGCACTCCGTTCACCGACTCGTGGCTGCCCGTACTCCTGTAGGCGGACCGCGGCGAACCCACCGGATCACGGCATCCGAATGCTCTTGGTCGTTCAGCGGCTCGGTCAGCCGGCAGGCTAGGGAGACGTGCAACTCTGCCTGGGTCGGTCCGCGCGCATCACCGGGGGGATCTCCGAGCACAAGATGTGGGGGACCTTTGGCCCTGCCCCACCCGAGTACAGCAGGGGGACATTGGGCTTGTGAGCTTGGGACCTTCCCGAGCCTCGCGAGGAGGTGGTCCCCATGTATTGGGGCAACGGTGTATGGGGCGCTGGCGACTGGGTCGCCATGAGCGCCATGATGGTTCTGTTCTGGGGTGTGCTCGCCGCAGCGGTGGTCTGGTTCGTCCGCATGGGTCGTGGTAACCGCGGCCCGGTCAGGTCTGCTGATCACGCTGACGTGTTGTTGGCCGAACGGTTCGCCAGAGGCGAGATCGACGGCGATGAGTTCACCCGCGGCCGCGAGCTGCTGCACGGCAGCGGTTCCAGCAGGTTGCGCGGCGGGAGCTGAGCACGATGTGGAACTACGCACTGCTGCTGTTGATCGTGGTGTGCCCGCTGATGATGATCTTCATGATGGGCGGCATGGGTGGCATGCGGGGCGGCCACGACACGCGTGCTGTTCACGGTCAATCGCCTCAGAACAGGCCACCATCCCGCAGTGATGCTGAAGCGAGCCAGCGCATCGGCAACCTGGAGAGGCAAGTCGCGGAGTTGCGCGCCGAGCGCGACCCCTCCGACGGACCCGCGAGGCGACCATGAGCGTTGCAGCGTTCGCTCTGGGGCGCGCACAAGCACGCCACGTGGGCGCGCCTCAGAGGACCGAGATCCTCGCGCGCCGGAACAAGGCGCACGACCAACTGGCGGGAATCAGCTCGATGTTCACGGACGGCCGCTCCTGCATTGACATGCTCGACCAACTTTCCGTCCGGAGCGGTGACGGATCCATGCAGGATGCGTTGCCCTACCCCACGACTGATCGTCGTGACATCGACAGCCCACTCAAACCAGCACGGCACCGCCTTGTTCGGGGCGCTCGCCTTGATGCTCACCACCGATGTTGCGCCGACTGCATCGCCGGTTCGGCAACTGGGCATCTCCCGCGATCGGTCTCACGGTCTTCGTCGGGATGTTCGCTCTGTCGTCCTGGTTGACCGGGCCCGCCATCAGCGGAAGCACCGATGTCGGTTCGCCGCTCCCGACGATCGACCACAGCAGTCACCACTGAACCAAGAAAGCCGGAGGCTTGAGCCATGAGCAGCGACGACGTCACCCCCCGAGACAGGGATCGAGCGCCTCGCCCTGTCGGTGACCAAGCAAAAACCTCCGAACGGAAACCATCATGACCGCAGGCGACGCGTTGGTCCTTCCCGCGGATGTTCTCCTCTCCGGCGCCCTTTTGTGGTATTGCCTCGGCCGTCGACCGGGGGCACGACGTGCCGAGGTGACGAACAAGGCCCAGCATGCGGACCGGACGAACGGGGTGGTGATGTCGGCCTTCGCGGTCAGTTCCGCACGTCCGGCGCGCGAGAAGGCAGTCGTGCGGCGTGCGCGTTGCGTGTTCATCGTCGTGATCGGGCTCCTCGGCGCGTTGGTCCTGCCCTCCGTTGCATGGGCCCACGGCGGTGGTGAGACTGAGGAGGGCTACGTGTTGGTACAGCAGGCGCTCGGACACCTCGCGCACGACACCAGTCCTGCCGGGGTGGACCTGGCGATGGAGAAGGTCGACGACGCGCTGGCGACCCAGGACCAGGAAGGTGTCGAGGTTCCCAAGGTCGAAGAGGCCGTCGGCGCGCTGGAAGCCGGTCAGGTCGACCAGGCGCGAGTCCTGTTGCAGGACTCCATCAAGCAGGCCATGGACGACCAACCCGCTGCGACGGGCAACCAGACCGGTACCACCCTCGTGGTGGCGGAGCTACCCGGAAGGTCCGGAATGGGTGGCCAGGGGTGGGGCTTCATGGTGTTGTCGGTCGTCGTCCTGCTGCTGGGGGTTGCGCTCGCCTACCGGTTCCGACCGCAAGACACCGTCAGTGACCTTCGGCGCACGCTGCTGCCCATGGGCACGGGCGGCGTCCCCGCCGAGGGACCCGGCGACGACGAGGAAGGGCGGTCGTGATGTCCGGTCCGAGCCGCACGCGGAAAGTGGTCGACGTCATCGACGACCGGCTGGGGATCAGAGCGCTGGAGTACCCGGTGCCCGAGCACGCCAACAACTTGGCTTGGAGTCTTGGCGGTGTCACGGCTTCCGCCTTCGGCATCCTGGTCGCCACCGGTTTTCTGCTCGTCCAGTTCTACTCACCAGTTCCCGAGTCGGCCAACCAGTCGGTGCGTGACATGGTCACCGAGGTCTGGGGGATGCGGTTCGTCCGTGGCCTGCACTTCTGGTCCTCCCAGGCGATGTACGTCACAGCCGCGCTGCATCTGATCCGCGTCTTCGTGACCGGTTCGTACAAGCGGCCACGCGAGGGCAACTGGTTGATCGGTGTCGCCATGTTCGGCCTGGTGCTCCTCGCGGTGTTCACCGGGACGGTGCTCAAGTGGGACCAAGAAGGCTTTGAGGCTCTCGGCCACAACGTGGAGCTCGGCGCCCTCTTGGGTGGCGCGGGCACGTGGTTTTCCGCGGACTTTGCCGACAGGATCCCGATCTTGCTTCGGCTGTACGGCGCCCACGTGGTGTTCATTCCGGGCGTCCTCCTCGTGATGATGACGCTGCACGGCCTGCTCGTGAAGCGGCATAAGATCTCGCCGCATCCCGCGCTGCCGACGAGTGTGTCCGGCGAGCAGGCGCCAGAGGACGAGCCGACCGAACCGTTCACCCACCACTTGCGCCGGATCGGGGCGTTCGGCCTCGCGCTCCTCGGCGTCCTGGGCGTCCTCTCGGTGCTGTGGCCACCGGCCGTCGGCCCCGCGCCAGTCGAAGGGCTGGAGATCACCAAGCCCCCGTGGAACTTCTGGTGGATGTTCACCCTGGAGAACTGGATCGGTCTGTCGGGGATCCTGTACGGCGGCGCGGCGTTCTTCCTCCTGCTCATGGCCGTGCCGTTCGTCGACCGCAACCCGAAACGCTATTGGCGGGACCGGCCGGTTGCGATGGCTCTGGGGCTGCTGATGCTGGTGACGCTGACGGTGCTCACCATCTTGATGGTGTTCACCACCGCCAAGACCCACCTGGGGATGTGAGACCGATGACGCTCACCAGCACCGTCGCGTCAGAGGCCGACCGCGCGTTGCGCCGAGCCCGCCGAACCTTCTGGACCCTGGTCGCGATCGCGGTCCTGGCCGCGGGTTGGCTGAGCACAGCCCTGGCCGCGGCCGCGAGCGCCTTCACCGGTCTTCAGGTCGCCACCAGCGGGCTGGTTCTCATCTCCGCCGTGGTCCTCGCGGCTCGCGTCCTCTCCGCCGTCGAACGAGCTCGACGCAGATCCACAGACCAACCACCCCACAAGGAGTAATCATGTCCAACCTGAAGAAGCACACGGCAACAGCGATCGCGACCCTCGGAGCCGGCATCGCCCTCATCGCGCTCCCGGCCGCACCAGCGACCGCAGGAGACTTCGGCCAGCACGTCCGAACCTGCGCGCAGACCCACGGCTTCAGCGCCGACCGCAACCCGGGGATGCATCGAGGCATCACCGGATGGGACCCCATGCACGAGTGCTGACAGTCAGCCCGACTGCATGGCAGCGGGCCTGCAGGATCGACGAGCCTCGGTCTGCAGGCCCGGTGTCGTCACAGCTGGACCGGGTGCCGGGAAGCCTGCCGGCCGGTGGCTCAGAGCGAAGCGGCCATCCTCAGCACCGCGTCGGTCAGCACCTCGGGGGACGTCGCGAAGTTGAGCCGTGCGAACCCGCGACCCTGCTCCGGGGCATACGCGGGCCCGGAGGACAGCGCCACCCGTCCGCGCTCGCGGAACACGTGCGCGGGATCGTCCCCCAGGCCCAGGTCCCGGCAGTCCAGCCACGCGAGGTAGGTCGCCTCGGGAGCGCGCCACCGGATGTCGGGCAGGTGCTCGGCCAGCAGCGTGCCGACCAGCGCCCGCCGCTCGGCGAGTTCGTCCCGCAACTGCCCGAGCCACTCCCGCCCGTCGTCCATCGCGGCGCAGTGACCGATCGCGCCGACATGCGCGGCCCCGTGGGTGTGCACCTCGTGCAGCCCCTTCAGGTCGTCCGCGGCCTCGGCGCCCGCGACCACGAGGGCGGACTTCAGCCCGGCGAGGTTCCATCCCTTCGACGGCGAGAACAGCGACAGGCCGAGCTCGCCACCCGGCACGGTGACGAACGGGGTGAAGGCCGGCCCGCCGGCATACGTCAGCGGTGCGTGGATCTCGTCGGCCACCACCCGCACCCCGTGCTCGTGCGCCAGACCGGCCACCATCGCTAGCTCGTCGCGGGTGTGCACGGTGCCGGTGGGGTTCTGTGGGTTGCACAGCAGGTATGCCGCCCGCTCGCCGTGCGCTGTTGCCTGACGGAACGCGGTGGCCAGGCCATCGGGGTCCAGGCGTCCGGATGCCGTCAGGGGAGCGTCGACGCGACGGCGACCCATCGCGTCGATGAACCCGAAGAAGGAGTCGTAGGCCGGCGGGGAGATGACCACGGGCCCCCCGTCGTCGGTGAACTTCCGGAGCAGCTCGGTTGCGCCGATCATGACGTCGGTCACCTGCATCGTCGCACGCGGGTCGATTTCCCAGCCCCAGGCCCAGGACGCAAAGTCGACGACAGAGGCGGCGTAGCGCGGCTGCCAGCCGTAGCCGGTGTCCCCGCGCCGCACGGCCGCACTGACCGCCTCGACGACGGCCGGGCAGGGCGACGCGTCCATCTCTGCGACCCAGACGGGCAGCACGTCCGGGGGATACGCCACCCACTTCACGCTCGTGCGGTGGGCCCTCAGCTCGGTCTCGCGGGCCCCGAGGAGTGAAGTCGCCATGCGCTGACCCTAGGTGCTCCCAGCGACCGGTCGGCCCTTGCGCCTAGAGTTGTCCCCATGTCGAAAGGGGTGGACGACCAGCGTGTGAGCGACCGCGTGCTCACGTTGCCCAACGTCCTCTCCGCCCTACGTCTCGTGGTGGTCCCGGTCTTCCTCTGGGCCATCCTCGACGAACGTGACGCGCTGGCGCTGGTGCTCCTCACGGCGTCGGGGGTCACCGACTACCTCGACGGCAAGATCGCCAGGCACTACGGATTGGTCTCGAGGGTGGGCGAGATCCTCGACCCGGTCGCCGACCGCCTCTACATCGTCTCCACCCTCCTGGGCCTCGCCTGGCGCGAGATCATCCCGTGGTGGCTCGTCGCGATCCTCTTCGCCCGGGAGGCCTTCATGGGCGTCGTCGTTCTCATCGCCAAGCGCTACGGCTGGATCGGCCTTCCCGTTCACTTCGCGGGAAAGGCTGCGACATTCAACCTCCTCTACGCCTTCCCGCTCCTGCTCCTGGGCGACGGCGACGGCGCCTGGGCGCGGATCGCCGAGCCGGTCGGGTGGGGCTTCGTCATCTGGGGCACGGCGCTCTACTGGCTGGCCGGGCTCCTGTATGCCGTCCAGCTCCGTCAGCTCATCGCCTCTCGTGACGCGATGCCCGCGTGAGCAGGACCCAGGCGCCGGAGCGACGCCCTGATGCGTCGATGAGCCTGCTCACGACGATGCTCGAGCGTCCGCTGGACCCCGGGTACGCCGCGTCCGCTGACCGCCGCCAGGCGCTCGGGATGGCACGCTCCACGTCCTTGCGCTCACCCAGACTCGTCGCCGCGACCCTGCTCATGGGTCTGATGGTCGGGGTCAGCGCATACAACCTCCGCTCGGACACCACCCCTCGCTCAAAGGCGCGGGCCGACCTGATCACCCAGATCGAGGACCGCCGCGACCAGGTCGACGCGATGGCGGTGCGGGCCCAGACGCTCCAGGCGGCCGTCACCGCCGCGCAAGAGGCCCAGTTGGGCGACCGGTACCTGGTGGCGCGGTCCGTGGCGCTGGCCACCGTGGCCGGCGGGGTGCCCCTGCAGGGGCCTGGCTTCACCCTCACCCTGGACGACGCCCCCAACATCAACGGCGAGGATCCGACAGCGACCGACGCAGGCGCAGCGGACCCCCAGGGTCGGGTCGTGGCAAAGGACCTGCAGTTCGTCACCAACGAGCTGTGGGCCTCCGGGGCGGAGGCGGTCTCGATCAACGACAAGCGGCTGACGGCGACGTCGGCGATCAGGTTCGCCGGATCCGCGATCATCGTCGACTACCGCCCGTTGACCCGCCCCTACGTGATCACCGCGCTGGGCAACCCCGCAGGCTTCCCCACGACCTTCGCCGACGGGCCAGGCGGGACCTACCTCTCGACGTTGAAGAGCACCTTCGGCATCAGGGTCGACACCGAGGTCCGGCGTGACCTCAGCGTGCCGGCTGCTGTCGGCCTGACCCTTCGGTACGCCACCACCGGGGATACTGAAAGAATCACCCCGGTTCCGGGTTCACCTCCCGACTCGCAGGAAGGCCCCCCGTGATCCCCGCCATCGGTCTGGCCCTGGGCATCATCATCGGACTGGTGCTCCAGCCAGCCGTGCCCGTGTGGCTGCAGCCCTACCTCCCCATCGCGGTCATCGCCGCGCTCGACGCGGTGTTCGGGGCGGTGAGAGCAATCCTCGACGGCATCTTCGACGACAAGGTGTTCGTCGTCTCGTTCCTCTCCAACGTCGTCGTCGCAGGGCTGATCGTGTTCCTCGGCGACAAGCTCGGCGTCGGCAGCCAGCTGTCCACCGGGGTCGTCGTGGTGCTCGGTGTGCGGATCTTCTCCAACGTGGCGGCCATCCGCCGACACCTCTTCGACGCGTGAGGACCTGATGAACGAGGGTTCCAGGACGCCACGACCGCCACGGAGCACCGCAAGGGCGTGGCTCCGGTTGGTGCGCGCCGGCGCGCCGCGACCGACCCGGGCGAACGTCCTGGCGACGATCCTCGCCGGGCTGCTGGGCTTTGCGATCATTGCCCAGGTGCGGGCCACCTCGATCGAGGGGCTGGACAACCTGCGCGAGGACGAGCTGGTGCGGATCTTCGCGGACGTGGACCGGGACGGCGACCGTCTGGCCGAGGAGATCCGGGGTCTGGAGACCTCGCTCACCCTGCTGAAGAGCCAGTCGACCAACGAGGAGGAGGCCCAGCGCGCAGCGCAGCAGCGCCTCGACGGTCTCGGCATCCTCGCCGGAACCGCGCCGGCCCGCGGCTCGGGCATCGTCCTGACGGTGCGAGACCCCCAGGGAACCGTCTCCGCCCCGGTGATCCTCGACGCGATCCAGGAGCTGCGGGACGCTGGCGCCGAGGCCATCGAGGTCGGGGACCAGCGCGTCGTCGCGCAGACGTGGTTCAAGGACGCCGCTGGCGGGGGGCTGTCGGTGAGCGGCACGACGATCCAGGCCCCCTACGTCATCCGCGCCATCGGCGACTCGAACACCCTCGCAGGTGCGATGGAGATCCCCGGGGGAGTGACGGCCACGGTGCGGCGCGCCGGTGGGGACTCCGACGTCCAGATCCGTGACGTCGTCGACGTGGACGCATTGCTGAGTCTGACCGAGCCTCAGTACGCTCGACCCGTACCCACCCCGACCCCCTGACTCCAGACACGCCCTGACCCCCACGCAGCACCGCGAACCGCGACCCGAGGAGCGACATGACCGACCACGAGTACCCCGCCGGACTCCGGTACACCGCAGAACACGAGTGGCTCCGCACCGAGGGCGACTCGGTGCGCATCGGCATCACGTCCTTCGCCCAGGAGGCGCTCGGGGATGTCGTCTTCGTGAGCCTCCCCACCGTGGGTGACTCGGTGAGCGCGGGCGACACCTGTGGCGAGGTGGAGTCGACGAAGTCGGTGAGCGACCTCTACGCACCGGTGAGCGGGGAGGTGACCGCGGTCAACCCCGCCCTGGACGCCACCCCGGAGCTCGTCAACACCGACCCCTATGGTGAAGGGTGGATGTATGAGATGCGCCCCGGTGACCCGGGCGCGATCGAGGCGTTGATGGATGCCGAGGGCTACCGGGGGCAGCTGTCCTGACCTTCACCCCGACGACGGGTGGGCAACCGGGTCACACTGATCTAGGGTGACTCCGGCGACGGCTGTGACTCCTGCAAAGCGTTTGACGGAAGGCTGATTCAGAGATGACTGGTGACGAGCGCGAGGACTCTCGCGGCGGCAGTCCCGACCCCACGACGATGCGCCTCCAGGCAGTCGGAGGCTCCGGGTCGGTCGAGCCCGTCTCGGAGAGCGACCACGTCCTGACCAAGGCCGACCAGGCCACGGTGGAGGCACTGCGTCCGGGAACGGCGCTGCTGGTGGTGCTGCGCGGTCCCAACACCGGGGCGCGGTTCCTCCTTGACGACGACGACGTGATGTCCGGTCGCCACCCCGACAGCGACATCTTCCTCGACGACGTCACCGTCTCGCGCAAGCACGCGGTCTTCACCCGCTCGGACGGCCGCTTCGTCGTGCGCGACGTGGGGTCGCTCAACGGCACCTATGTCAACCGGGAGATCGTCGAGGAGGCGCACCTGTCCACCGGAGACGAGGTCCAGATCGGCAAGTTCCGCCTGGTCTTCTACGCCGGTCAGGACTGACGTCCGGCGTGTCCGCTGCTGCGGCGCGGCCCCTCACCGTCGGCGCGGTCGTGCGGGCCGTGGTCGAGGAGTTCCCTGACATCACGATCTCCAAGGTGCGCTTCCTGGAGTCCGAGGGCCTGCTCACCCCGACGCGCACCGCGTCGGGGTACAGGCAGTTCAGCGAGGAGGACGTCGACCGCCTGCGCTTCGTTCTGCGGGCCCAGCGAGATCGCTTCTGGCCGTTGAAGGTGATCAAGGACTCCCTCGATGCGATGGACCGGGGTCTCGGCAGTCCTGCGGACGCCCCCGACCCCCGGCCGCGGGCCCCGCGCCCTGAGCCGGACCCCGCCGTGCCCACCGTCGAGCACCTCGTCGCGCCCCTGACGCTGCGCCTGACCCGGGAGGAGCTCGCGAGGTCGAGTGACCTGGAGGAGTCGGCCGTGGCGGACCTCGTGGACAACGGCCTCCTGCGCCCCGGCTCGGACGGGCTGCACTCCGAGTCCGACCTGCAGGTGGCACAGGCAGCCGCCGGCCTCGCGGCATACGGCGTCCAGGCTCGCCACCTCCGGTCCTTCCGCACCGCGGCAGACCGGGAGGTGGGTCTGGTCGAGCAGGCGCTCGGCCCGAGACGGGGGAGTGACAGCGACCAGCACGCGGCCGAGGTCGCCCACCTGTGCCTCACCCTGCACGCGGCCCTCGTGCGAAGTGGGCTCGCCCGCACCACCCGCTGACTCCCGGCCCGGTCGGCGGGGTACGGTGAGCAGGTGAAGCTCTTGGACGTGCTGGGCGTGCGGGTCGAGATGCCCACCAACCAGCCGATCGTGCTCCTGCGCGAGCGTGACGGCGACCGATACCTGCCCATCTGGATCGGTGCGGCCGAGGCCACCGCGATCGCCTACGCCCAGCAGGGTGTCGTCCCCCCACGGCCGCTGACCCACGACCTCTTCAAGAACACCCTCGACGCGCTCGGCCACGCCCTGACCCGGGTGCGGATCACCGAGCTCCGCGACGGGGTGTTCCATGCGGAGCTGGACATCGACGGGGGAGCTGATGCCGGGGGAACGGTGGTGGAGTCACGCTCCTCCGACGCCATCGCGCTGGCCCTTCGCGCCGGAGCCGACATCGTGGCCGACGAGGAGCTCCTGGCCCAGGCCGGTGTGGAGATGAACGAGACCGAGGACGACGAGGTCGAGAAGTTCAAGGAGTTCCTCGACCACGTCTCGGCGGCCGACTTCGACACCGAGACCGAGTCCTGAGCCGACCCAGCCATCATCCTTGACCTGAGGTCGAGGGTATGCCGGGGTTCGGCGACACGCCTGTCGTCAAGCGCCGAGGTCGTTGACCCGAGTCACACATGCCCCTAACGTCACACCTGTCACACCGGTCACAATCGTGCTCGATGAGGTGACATGGATGTCATTCACGGGCGTACAGTCGGTGGAGCAGCGAGTCGAGGAGGTAGTCGTGGTCTCCACCGGAGAAGCGCGAGCAGGAGGGACGTCCCGGACGTCCCCGGTTCCCGCGCAGGGCGTGTTGTTCGCCGACGACCTTCCCGAGCTCGACGAGGAGGTCGGCTACCGCGGACCCACCGCGTGCACGGCTGCCGGCATCACCTACCGCCAGCTCGACTACTGGGCGCGCACCGGGCTCGTCGAGCCGTCCGTGCGTCCCGCGGGCGGGTCCGGCACCCAGCGGCTCTACGGCTTCCGTGACATCCTCGTCCTCAAGGTCGTCAAGCGTCTCCTGACCACCGGTGTGTCATTGCAGCAGATCCGTGGCGCGATCCACGTGCTGCGGGCTCGCGGGGTGGACGACCTGGCCGAGATCACGCTGATGAGTGACGGCGCCTCGGTCTATGAGTGCACCTCCGACCAAGAGGTCATCGACCTGCTCCACGGTGGGCAGGGCGTCTTCGGGATCGCCGTCGGCAAGGTCTGGCGCGAGGTGGAGGGCGAGCTCGCAGCCCTCCCCAGCGAGCGGGCCGACCATGAGGCCCCGACGGCCCACGCCGACGACGAGCTCAGCGCTCGCCGCGCAGCCCGGCTGGCCTGAGGTCGCGCGACCCGCCGTCGGGGCGCGATCGCGAAGCCCTGCTAGATTGTGCAGGCCGCTCACACCATGTGGGAGAGTCCTCGTTCTTGCTTGACGGGGCGCCGAAGGGGCAACCTCCCCGGAACCTCTCAGGCGCAAAGGACCACACGGGACAGGCACCTCTGAGACACCCGGCCCGGCCGGGGCGCGACAGAGGGGGAGACGTCTTCGTCGTCTGCCCCCGAGGAGCACCGTGAGCACCACGCCCGCCGACCTGCCGGCCTTCGCCGCGCGCCACATCGGACCCCGTGAGGACGACGTCGAGCGGATGCTCGCGGTCGTGGGGCGGGCCTCCCTGGAGGACCTTCTCGACCGGGCGGTGCCGGACGGCATCCGTGACAGGAAGCTGCTCGACATCGCTCCGGCTGCGTCCGAGTCGGCCGTGCTGGCCGAGCTGCGGGCTGTCGCGGCCCGCAACCACCGGGTCACCACGATGATCGGGCTGGGCTACTACGGGACCCTGACCCCGACGGTCATCCAACGCAACGTGCTGGAGAACCCGGCCTGGTACACCGCCTACACCCCCTACCAGCCGGAGATCTCGCAGGGCCGGCTGGAGGCACTGCTGAACTTCCAGACCGTCGTGAGCGACCTCACCGGGCTGCCCATCGCCGGGGCGTCCCTGCTCGACGAGGCGACCGCGGCAGCCGAGGCCATGACGCTCATGCGTCGCTCCTCCAAGGCCCCTGACGATGCCGTCCTGCTGGTGGATCGGGAGGTCTTCCCGCAGACCCTCGGGGTGCTGCGCACCAGAGCGGTGCCCCTGCGCATCGAGGTCGTGGTCGCCGACCTCACCGCGGTCGACTCGGCGCAGACCCTGCGGGCGACGGCTGGGGGCAAGGAGGTCTTCGGTGTGCTCGTGCAGTTCCCCGCCATGGACGGGCGGCTGCACGACCTCTCGGCGCTCACTGCTGCGGCGCATGACTGCGGTGCCCTGGTCGCCGCCGCCGCAGACCTGCTTGCCCTCACGCTGGCGACGCCGCCGGGGGAGTGGGGCGCCGACGTCGTCGTCGGCACCACTCAGCGCTTCGGCGTGTCCGTCGGCTTCGGTGGTCCGCACGCCGGCTACATGAGCGTGCGCTCCGGCCTCGAGCGCACCATGCCCGGCCGCCTCGTCGGGGTGTCGGTCGACGCCGCGGGTGCACCGGCATACCGACTCGCCCTGCAAACCCGCGAGCAGCACATCCGCCGCGAGAAGGCCACCTCCAACATCTGCACCGCTCAGGTGCTCCTCGCCGTCATGGCGAGCATGTATGCCGTCTACCACGGGCCCGCCGGGTTGCGAGCGATCGCGCTGCAGGTTCACGCCCACGCGATGGCACTGGCCGACGCCCTGCGCGCCGGTGGGCTCCAGGTGGCGCCCGGACCGATCTTCGACACCGTGAGGGTCACCGTGCCCGGTCGCGCCGACGACGTCGTCGCAGCGGCCCTCGCCGCGGGGGTCAACGTGTGGCGCGTCGACGACGACACCGTGCAGGTGAGCGCCGATGAGACCACCGGCCTCATCGACCTCGGCCGGGTGTGCCGCGGCTTCGGGGTGCCAGTGCCCGAGTCGGTCGAGGTGCTCGCCCCGACCTGGCCGGAGGCGTTGGTGCGCACCTCGAGCTACCTCACCCACCCGGTGTTCTCCGCCCACCACTCCGAGACCGCGATGCTGCGCTACCTGCGCCGGCTCTCCGACCGGGACTTCGCCCTGGACCGGGGGATGATTCCGCTCGGCTCCTGCACGATGAAGCTCAACGCCACGACCGAGATGATCGCGGTCACCTGGCCGGAGTTCGCCGACGCGCACCCGTTCGCGCCGTTGAACCAGACTAAGGGCATCCGCGGGCTCATCGAGGAGCTGTCCGGCTGGCTCTGCGAGATCACGGGCTACGACGCCGTGTCCCTGCAGCCGAATGCCGGCTCGCAGGGAGAGCTGACCGGCCTCCTGGCCATCGCTGCCTACCACCGCTCGCGTGGCGACCAGGAGCGCACCGTGTGCCTCATCCCCAGCAGCGCGCACGGCACCAACGCCGCCAGCGCGGTGATGGCGGGTCTGCGCGTCATCGTGGTGAAGACCGACCCGATCACCGGCAACGTCGACATGGACGACCTCAAGGCCAAGGTCGAAGAGCACCGCGAGACGCTCGCCGCGATCATGGTGACCTATCCGTCGACGCACGGCGTCTTCGAGGACACCATCACCGATCTGTGTGCGATGGTCCACGACGCGGGTGGCCAGGTCTACGTCGACGGCGCAAACCTCAACGCCCTCGTGGGCGTCGCGCGGCCGGGCAAGTTCGGCGCCGACGTCTCCCACCTGAACCTGCACAAGACGTTCTGCATCCCGCACGGTGGCGGCGGCCCCGGGGTCGGCCCCGTGGGGGTGCGCGAGCACCTCGCGCCGTTCCTGCCGAACCACCCGCTCGACGCGGCCGCAGGCCCCGAGACCGGGATCGGCCCCATCTCGGGGGCTCCCTACGGATCGGCGAGCATCCTGCCCATCTCCTGGGCCTACGTGCGACTCATGGGCGGAGCCGGGCTGAGGCGTGCCACCCAGGTGGCCGTGCTCGGCGCGAACTACGTCGCGGCTCGACTCCGCGACCACTACCCGGTGCTCTACTCCGGGGCCGACGGGCTCGTCGCGCACGAGTGCATCCTGGACCTGAGGGGCATCACCAAGGAGACGGGTGTGAGCGTCGACGACGTGGCCAAGCGTCTCGTCGACTACGGGTTCCATGCGCCCACGATGTCCTTCCCCGTGGCGGGGACCTTGATGGTCGAGCCCACCGAGAGCGAGGACAAGGGCGAGCTGGACCGGTTCTGTGACGCCATGATCGCCATCCGCAGGGAGATCGCCGAGGTGGGCGAGGGCAAGGTGTCGGCGGCGCAGAGCGTGTTGCGCGGTGCGCCGCACACCGCGCTGTCACTGGTGGGGGAGTGGGATGCCGCCTACGACCGCGCCACGGCTGCCTTCCCGAGCGGGGTGGACCCGCTCTCGAAGTACTGGCCACCCGTGCGCCGGATCGACGGAGCCTACGGTGACCGCCACCTCGTGTGCTCCTGCCCGTCACCGGAGGCGTTCGAGGACTGAGCCTGCGTCAGGCGGCGGGCTCGGCGGTCGCGCCGGCCCGGATCTCGACCGTGCTCCCGGCCGGGCCCTTGTGCACGATGGCCTGGTGGGTGATCCGTGACCGGAGGTCGGCCACGTGGCTCACCACGCCGACGGCTCGACCACCCTCGCGCAAACCGTCGAGCACGGTGACCACCTGCTCGAGGCTGTCGTCATCGAGGGTGCCGAAACCCTCGTCGACGAAGAGGGTGCCGAGGTCGAAGCCTCCGGCCTCCTCACGCACCGCGTCGGCGAGGCCCAGGGCGAGCGCGAGGGAGGCCATGAAGGACTCCCCTCCGGACAGGGTCGCGGTGTCACGCGCGCGGCCGGTCCACTGGTCGAGGACGCGCAGGCCCAAGCCGGACCGCGCCCCGCGCGCCGCCAGGTCGTCGGAGTGCTCCAGGAGGTAGCGGCCGCCTCCCATGACCGCCAGGCGCTCGTTGGCGAGGCGGGCGACCTTCTCGAGGCGCGCAGCCAGGACGAAGGACGTGAGGCGCATTCGCAGCGTGTTCTCCGGGCCGGTGCCACCCACGGTGTCGGCGACCTCTCGCACGCGAGTGTCCCGGGCCGAGGCGCGTGCGAGCGCGCTGCACGCGGCGGTGACCACGGGCACGAGACGTTGCATCGAGCGACGGGTGCGTTCGGCGTCGTCGGCAGCGGTGCGGGCAGTGAGCAGGCTGTCGCGCGCCGAGTGTGCGGCCTCGAGCAAGGTGGGGATGTCGGGGGGATCACCGGCCAACGCGGCGGCGACCTCGGGGTCGTGCGTGACGCGCTCCGCTGCGGCAATTCGTTCCCGGTGCGCGCTGAGCAGGGAGCGTTCCCGCGCCAGGTCCTCCCGTGGGAGCACGAAGGCCTGGGCAGTCTCGGCGTCGTCGAAACCGGCGTCGGTCACCGCGCGGACCAGGTCGGCCTCGGCGCCGGCTGCCCGCCCACGGGCCGCGTCGAGGTCCTCGACGGCCGCCTGCAGGCTTGCGAGGTGCACCCCCGCCGCGGCGTGACCGCGGCCGTCAGCGGTGGCGCAGGGGCACGAGTGGTGCGCTGCCTCGAGGTCGCGCAACCGCACCAGGGCGGCGCTCTGCTCCGCCTCCATGCTGGTGAGCAGCTCGGCAACGGAGGTCCGCTGAGCGAGGACGGTTGCCGCCTCCCGGCGCATGGCGTCGGTCTGCTCGCCGTGGGAAAGGGCACGCGCCACCATGGTGTCGCGCTGCGCGACGCTCTCGTGGGCGGCGTCGAGCGCCCGGGTGAGCTGGAGCACCGAGGCGTCGAGGGTGACGCGGTCGGTGGCGTCGAGCATGGCCTGCAGCGTGGCGGCCCGATGCAGGTGCGCCTGCACCTCGTCGTGGAGGGTTCGATGGGCCTGCTCGGCCGCCTCGAGCCGGGACTCGGCCTCCACGAGATCGTCCGGGCGCACCGGGTCTGTCGTGCTGGCGAGCTCGGGGTGGTCGGCAGACCCGCAGACGGGGCACGGCGCTCCATGGGACAGCGACGCCGCGAGCTCGCCGGCCATCTGGTCCAGGCGACGCGCCCTCAGGTCGAGGAGGTCCTGGCGCCGGTCGAGGGAGATGGTGCGTGCGCCGTCGCGCGCCGGGACCAGCGACGCGGCGGCCGCCCGTTCCGTCTCGGCGGCGTCGAACCGGTTCAGCGAGGCGCGCGCCGTCTCGAGCCGGAGGGCGAGCGCCGGGGCTGTGGAGGCCTCTGCGGTCAGGTGCTCGACCTGGGCGTCGAGGTCGAGCGCGCTCTGCTCGGCGCGCTCCAGGGCGCCCCGCACCTCCTCGTGCGCTACGTCCAGCGCCGTGGATCGCGCCGTCAGGTCCGCCGCGCGCCGGTCGCGCAGGCTCGCCTCGTCGATGACACGCCGCCGTTCCACGACGGTGGCGTCCTGGGCGCGCACTGCAGTGGCCATCGCAGCCACGTCCGCATCGGTCGGCACGTCGATGCCGAGTGCTGAGAGCGACGCGCGCGCCGAGTCTGCGCGCGAGATCGCCACCTCGAGGTCGGTCGCGCTTCGCGTGCGGGCCGCGAAGTGCCCTTCGAGGCCGCTGGCGCGCTCAGCGGCAGCGACGGCGACGGCTCGGGCCCGCTGCTCCTCGCCCCGAGCCACCAGTTCCTCGAGGTCACGCCGGGCGTGCTCGCCCCGGGCGCGGAGGTCGGCGAGCACGCGGCCCCGCTCGAGCGCAGCGGCGGCCCGCCGCTCGGCACTGGCGGCGTCGTCGTAGGCCGTCATCGTGCTCGAGACCGTGGCATCGATCCGGATGAGCAGCATGCTCAGACGGTCTGAGACGCCCTCGGGTGGGAGTGCGGACAGTCCACCGCTGGCTCCCGTGTCGGTGTCGGCCGCACCAGCGGCGGAGTCGAGCGCCCCCGGCGCGGGTGCGGCGGGCGACTCCACTCCCAGCCCGGCCTCCACGATGACGTCCTCCACTCGTGTCAGCTCAGCGGCCAGGACGCTGCGGGCCTGCTCGAGGTCGGCGCGGGCGTCCCTGCGTGCCTGCGCGAGCCAGTCCTCGACATCGCGATAGTCGGTGATGTCGAACAGTCGCTCCAACACAGCCCGGCGGTCTTCCGGCGAGGCGCGCAAGAAGGTGGCGAAGTCGCCCTGGGGCAACAGCACCACGCTCGCGAACTGCGCCATGCCCATGCCCAGCACGTCCTTGACGAGGTCGGCGACCTCGTCATTGCGGGTGCCGCGCGTCACCCACTCCGAGCCGAGCCGCTCCTCCAGAGTCACCCTGGCATTCACGGCGAGCTGACCTGTGCCGCGCTTCTTGGGCCGGGAGAACTCGGGGGAGCGGACGATGCGCAGTCGACGATGGCCGGCCGTGAACTCCAGGGTCACCTCGGGCGCGGCACCCTCGGGAGCGTGGTCGCTGCGCAGCCCCTTCTTCGAGCGGGCTCCCGGCACGTCGGCGTACAGGGCGTAGCAGATGGCGTCCAGGAGGCTCGTCTTGCCGGCCCCGGTGGGGCCGTGGATGAGGAAGAGGCCCTCGGCCGCGAGGGCGTCGAGGTCGAGGTCCACCACGCCAGCGAACGGCCCGAACGCCTCGACCCGCAGTCGGTGGACCCTCACGCTGCCCCCACGTTCGGGGTCTCGTCGCGCAGGCCCCCCTCGTCGTCGGCGCCTCGGCGCTCGAGCCGGGAGGCCTCGGTCGCCTCGGCGAGCACCGACCGCTCGTCCTCGCTCGCGCGGCGACCACCCCTGACGTGTGCCAGGAAGTCGCAACACACGTCCAGGGGGTCACGGGTGGCGTGCGGCGCCGCATACGGACGCAGCGGGAGGCTGACGCCTTCGGGGTCGAAGCGGAGCTCGAGGGTGTGCGGGAACCGTCGCCGCACCCGGTCCATCGCCCCGGCGGGGCGCTGTGGGTCGGTGAGGGTCACCTGGCACCACGCCTGCTCCGCGGCGCGGTGGGCAGGGTCGGCCAGCAGGGCCTCCAGCGAGCCCCGAAGGAGTGCGAGGGGTCGCACGACGGGGGCATCGACCTGCTCGATCACGGGCTCGGCTCCGGAGAGGTCGACCAGCAGGCTGCCCTTGCGGTGGCGCCACTCGGAGAACGACATCGCCACGGGGGACCCGCTGTAGAGCACCCCGGGGGCGACCTCCTGCCGGCCGTGGAGGTGGCCGAGAGCCGTGTAGTCGACCCCGGAGAAGACCTCTGGAGGCACCGCGGAGACCCCGCCCACCGAGATGTCGCGCTCGGACTCGCTCGTCGTGCCGCCGGAGACGAATGCATGAGCCATGACGACCGTGCGCCCGGCCCGCCCCTCGGCATCCGCCCGCACCCGGTCCATCGCGGCGCGCAGCACGCCGGCGTGGGTGCGCTGGAGCGCCCCGAGCGGGCCGGCCGCGAGCGCCGGCTCGAGATAGGGGAGGGGGTAGATCCAGGCCCCTGCGACGCTCACGGGGCGCGCGACGTCCGAGACGGAGGACCGGATGTGCAGACCCGCACGCTCGAGCAGGTGGGAGGCGAACCCCAGCCGGATCGCGGAGTCGTGGTTGCCGCTGGAGAGCACCACCGCGGCACCGGCATCGACCAGGCGCACCACGGTCTGCGAGAGGAGCTCGACCGTGTCGGGCGCCGGCATCGCGCGGTCGTAGACGTCGCCGCTCACCACGACGGCGTCGACCTTCTCGCGGCGCACGACGTCCACGAGGTGATCCAGGTAGGCGGACTGCGCGCCGAGGAGGCCCACCTGGTGGAAGGACCTGCCCAGGTGCCAGTCGGAGGTGTGGATCAGTCGCACGGACCCCACGGTAGGAGAGGCGTCCGACAGAGCCGGTGACCGAAACGCGGGTCACGGGTTTCGCCGCAGGTCGCGATGTGGTTGGTTTGCGCCATGGGTGTCGAGGTCAACGCGCAGAGCTACAGCCGCGAGCAGCGCCAGCGCTACCGGGAGAAGGTGCG
>JBDSNZ010000108.1:0-4120 GCA_039915055.1 Ornithinibacter sp. | reverse complement strand
GAGGGAGCGGTCGCGGTCCGCACGCCGGAGCGCGCCCCCGCGCGAAGAAGTGACCTATTGGTCGATTCTGCACACCCCGTCCCGAGCAGAAGTGACCTATTGGTCGATTCTTCACACCCGGGGGAGCTGTCGGCCCCAGACCTTGCGCGCGCACTGGCCTGGGTGCCGCAGTGGTCCAGCTCGACCATCGTCGCGCGGACCGTGCTCGAGGAGGTGCTCGCCACCACCCGTGCCCTGGGGCGAGAGGATGCCGGCACGGCCGACCGGGCCCGCACGCTCCTTGCCGCTCTAGGCCTGGCCCACCTGGAGTCTGCCGACCCGCGAGAGCTCTCCGGCGGTGAGCAGCGCCGACTGGCGGTGGCTGCCGCGCTCCTGCACGGGCCGCCCGTCCTCCTCGCCGACGAGCCCACGGTCGGCCAGGACCGACGGACGTGGGCAGCCCTCGTCGGTCTCGTCGCGGCATACAGAAGCGGTGGAGGGTCGGTGGTCGCGGCGACCCACGACTCCCATGTCATCGACCGCGCCACGACGACGGTCCGGCTCCTGGCCCCGGAGCGACCGGCCTTGGCCCCCGTCGCCCGCACGCCACTGCTCGCCCGGTGCGGACCGCTCGCGCTCATGGCGGGCGCCTTCCTCGCGGTGCCGGCCGGCGTGTCGTCACCGCACTGGTCGACGAGCGCGGCGGTGCTGGGGGTGCAGGGCGCGCTAGCGATGCTCGCCCTGACGGCACCTGGTCGTGGGCCCCGCCCTGCCGGTCGTGCTCGCCGGGTGGCGCTACGGATGATCCCCGGCCTGGTCGCTGCCCTCTCTGTGGGCTGGTCGACCTGGTTCCTCGCGGGCCACGACGTCGACGCCGCCCTCACCGTGGCGTTGCGGGTGCTCGTCATCGTGCTGCCCTCGGCCGTGCTCATCCCGTTCATCGACCCCGACGAGCTCGGTGACCACCTGGCCCAGCGACTTGGTATGCCGGACCGTCCGGTCGTCGCGACCGCCGCCGCGCTGCAACGGGTGCAGTCCTTCGGCGCCATCTGGTCGGAGATGTCCAGGGCCAGGCGGGTGCGCGGCATCGGGGTCTCGTGGCGCCGCCCCCGCACCGTGGTGGCGCACGTGGGTGCCCTGACGATGGGGCTCCTCGTGCGCACCCTGAGGGCTGCCGCCGAGCTCGCCGTCGCGATGGACGCCCGTGGGTTCGCCACCGCTCAGGCGCGCACTTGGTGGAAACCGGCGCCGTGGCACTGGGGCGACTCCCTCCTCGTCGCACTCGCCACAGTGCCCCTCGCCGTGGCGATCCTGGTGCGTTGATCTTGCGCGGGTCGCTGCAGATTCCTGCGCGGGAGGTGTCGAATCACGAGCCGCTCGTGCGTCATGGTGGTGTCGGCGAGGCTCGCCGGCGCTGAGAGAAGGAGACGACCATGAAGTTCTTCGTCCTGCTCGCTGGATATGGCGAGATGCCGTCGTGGGATGAGCTGACCCCCGAGGAGCGGCAGGAGGGGATGGCCAGGCACGAGGCATTTGCGACGGCCTGCGCCCAGCGACCCGGGGTGGAGATGCTCTCCGGGGAGGCGCTCGCCGGTGCCGATGCGGCTCGTACGATGCGCACCCGCGGCGGCCAGACGACCATCACGGACGGCCCGTTCGCCGAGGCAGCCGAACAGATCGGCGGCTACTACGTCGTGGAGGCGCCCGACAGCGCGACGGTCGAGGACCTGTGCAGGGGTCTCCCGGCATACGACATCGAGATCCGCCCGGTCCTCGACATGTGACCCTCCGCGCACCCTCACCCCCGCTCACCCTCACCCCGCACCCGCGCACCCCCGCACCCGCGCACCCCCGGCATCCTCACCCAGCCCCAACACCCGACTGATTGCTCCACAGCCACGCCGGAGGCGCCCCCCGGGCCGGGAAAGGGTGACTGGAGCGCAAGAAGTCGGGAGGGGTTCCGGTCGTCCCGACCCGAGCGCCGGGGGACACCTGCGCGAGCGGGCCTACGGCGTCGTGCTGCCGGTGGGCGGGGTGCTCGCGGGGGGCGGGGTGCTCGCGGTGGGCGGGGTGCTCGCAGGGGTGGGGTGCTCGCAGGGGTGGGGGGATCTGGTTGGTGGTTGCCCTGCGGCGCAGTCGTCGCAACGGCGAGAGATTCCTGCCGATGCTCTCCTTCATCCCCAACTGAACCTCGACCTTTTGCGCCCCAGCCACGTGGGAAGCCCTTCCGGACGCGCCCGGGCGTGGCTGGAACGCAATAGGTCGGGGGTGGGTCCACCCGTGGGCGGGTCCTGCTCCGTACTCCTCCGTGACCGGGTAGACAGGGGCCACGAGAGGGGAGGTGACATGGCGGACCGCGAGCTGTTCGAGACCTACGTGCGCGAGCGGTGGGTGCCGCTGCTGCGCACCGCCATGCTGCTCACCGGGGACCGGCACGTCGCCGAGGACCTCGTGCAGGAGACCCTCATCCGCGCGGCCCAGCACTGGGGCCGGGTCGACCCCGCCACTGCGGACGCCTACGTGCGCCGCATCCTCTACACCCGCTCAATCGACGCGTGGCGGTGGCGTCGTCGCCAGCCGGACCCCGTCGACCACTCCCTGCACGCGGACGTGGTCAGCCATGACGGCGGGTCGGATGCCGTGGACACCCGGCTCACCCTCGCCGATGCGCTCAGACGACTCACCCCTCGCCAGCGGGCCGTGCTCGTCGCACGCTTCTACGAGGACCGCACCGAGGTGGATGCCGCGCGCGTGCTCGGCTGCTCGGTGAGCACCGTGAAGTCCCAGACCCGGCACGCACTCGAGCGACTGCGCGTCCTCGCCCCCGAGCTGGCAGAAACCTTCGGCCGTGAGGAGGCCCCACGATGAGCACCGACCACCTCGGCTTCGCGCTGCATGAGATCGCGGACGACGCAGAACACGGGGCGACCCAGCCAACCGGCGGTGACCTGTGGACCACCGGGAGGCGTCGCCGGACCTCGCGCCTGCTCGGCTCTGCCCTCGCTGCGGCCTGCGTGATCGCTCTCCTCGGGGTGCTCGTCTGGCCCGCGGGGTCTCCGCAAGCAGCGGTGCCGGCGGTGAGCGTCGACGACACCGGGGCCGTGCGGCTCATGGCCTACCCGTCGACGATCGCCAAGCCGCCGTTCATCGAGCAGACCTCGCGACCCGGTGTGACTGCCGCAGTCGTCGCGACCTACGGTGACAGCGTGTCGCTCTACGCGGCGTCCCCGAGCGGGGTCGTGACGCGCCTCGTGCTGCCCGATGCACCGCTCGGCACCTGGGCGCAGCCGGCGCTCTCTCCCGACGGGCGCTGGCTCGCCCGGGGGTTCGTGCTCACCGACCTCGTCCGGGGCGTCACGCTGCCTGCGCTGCCGGTGCGACAAGGGTTGGAGTCGAGCCGGATGCCGGTCGAGAGCACGGGGTGGTGGTCCCCGGACTCGCGCCGCGTCTACGTCGACTCCACCAACCAGGGGGCGATCAGGTCCAGCGGCCTCGTGGTCGCTACCGACGGCACGCTCACCGAGGCGCCGCTGTTCGCCGGTGGTCGCATCCCGCTCGTCGCCGGCTGGCTCGATGACGACACCGTGCTCGCGTTCATCGACGTCGGGGAGCCCGGGTCGATGCGCCTCGAGGGCCGCACCTGGCGGGTGGGGGAGTCGACCTGGACGGTCTCGGCCCCCGACCTCGAGCCGAACGCCGACGGTGAAGTCCCCGACTCGAGCGGCCTCGTGCGGGCCGGGCTGTCGCCAGACCGCCGGCAGGTGCTGCTCACCGAGGGCGTCACCGACCCCGCGACGAGCGAGGTGACGAGCACCCGGTCCACGGTCTACGACGCCCGAACCGGTGCCAACGTCGGGATCTCCGACATGGAGTCCGCGGGGGTGGAGGTCACGGCATCCGCCGACACGTCGGTCACGTGGGACGGCTGGGGATGCCGGCCGGCGTGGTTGGAGGGCAACCCGGTCATCACCGACCGCACGATCCGCACGACGTCGCTCGCCGGGCCGGTCATCGTGTCGTCGCGGTACACCTCGCCGTGCGTGAGCTTCGCGGGCAACGAGCTGCGCGGCGTGGCCGTGAAGAACTCCGGCGCGCTCTGGCAGGAGCGTGGGTGGGTGTGGGGCACGCGCCTGCTCGTCGC